>JBFJYC010000138.1:0-8245 GCA_041622815.1 Spongiibacteraceae bacterium
GCTGTAGCTGATGTCGCCGTCCTGGGCAGTACCCAGCGTCACGGTCAGCGTAATAGTTGTCTCTTCAACAACCGGCTTGTCAGAGCTCACCACATACTGGGCGGTGGTGCCTTCAGGCGCCGTACCGGTTCCGCTGATAGAGAAAACTGTCGTATCAGGACCGGAGGCCGGCGGCAGTGCATCTTCAGGCGTAACCTGATCCAGACCGGTTGTATCCTCTTCCTCTGCGCCACGACTATCAGAGGGCAGCGCCAAACCCAATGGGCTCACCCCTTCAACGATCCGGCCGAGACGGATAAAAGAATGGCCTTCCTGCTCACCACCACCGCCGGTTACACCGGCAGCAGTAGCTTCCAGACCTTCAAGAATATCGCCGTCGCCGGCAAGCAGATTAGTTACTTCGTCAATTGATTCGTCCGTCAACTCGCTTTCGTCGCTGCCGGTGGCAAGTGATGCCACCAGATCTGTGGTCATCGTGGTTTCAGTGGCGTCGGCTATCGTCACAAATTCGCCGTCAATCGTTGCCAGATCCACGCTACCGCCGGCGGAAGTGATCAGAACTTCGCCCTGATAGAGCAGTTCGCCCTCAAACACTTCCCGGACATTGCCCTGTGCATCGCGCACATAAGCCTTGCCGGTGATATTGGCGATTGATGCTATCGGTGTTTTGTCAGCCATAACTGCGTGCTCCTACGGGGGCATAAATTAAATAACGGGTTTTCGTTGTACGCACAGTAACGTAGAAGCGTAGTTTGGGAATGGTACCTTTGGGCAGAAAAGCCAGAGAACATGCAGCTTTCAGCGGATTTGTGAACTAAGTCACATACTTTTTATAGTGTGAGGCGGATCAAGCTTTCAGCCAACATCCACGTTGTTCATCAGCAACGCTAATTGCACGCGATCCCGGACAGCTAATTTCTCAAATGTTGTCGAAAGGTGCGCCTTAACGGTGCGCTCGGAAACCTCGAGCCGCTCCGCTATTTCACGGTTGCTGGCACCTTTCGCCACTTCTTCGGCAACTTCGCGTTCGCGGCTACTCAATTTAGCCAGCACCTCAGCGCTGACCCTGGGTTCAGCCCCGGCGCCGGCGGCGACCGAGGCCGCCAGAATATTCTGCATCAATGCCGGAGGCAGCCACACACCGCCGTTCGCGACGACCAAAGCGATACCCCGCAATTGCTCCGCGACGGCGTAGACATGACAGTAGCCCACCGCACCGCTATTCATATAGCGCGAGCCCTGAACAGCATCGGGGGTCGCACTCATGACAACGGCGCGGGCACCGGCGGCCCGGATTTTCGCCAGACCCGCATCAACAGCGTCAGCCGATAAGGTACTGCTGTCGAACCAGGTCAGATCAGCGCCGTCATGGAACGTGCCCGACACGGAGAGCATGTGATCACCGCCGAAGGCGCCGGACCAATTGGCTAACAGTGCCGGACGCTTGGTGACAAATAAATGGCTGCTCATCTCTCGCTCAGTGCGTATTGTTTGCCGCGCAGTATCGGTTTGAACAGGTAGGTAAGCACGGTTTTTTTACCGGTTAGAATATCCACGTTCGCCACCATACCCGGTATCACCGGTTTGTCATCACCCAAATTGGCCTTTTCCGTACGCACCCGGACCAGATAGAACGGGTTGCCATTTTCATCAATCACGGTATCGGCACCAATCTGCTCGATGCGGCCTTCGAGGCCGCCGTAGATGACAAAATCATAGGCGGTGACCTTCACAATCGCTTTCTGCCCGGGACTGAGGAATGCGATGTCTTTGGGCGCAATTTTGGCTTCCAGTAGCAGCGCATCATCCAGCGGCACAATTTCAAACAACTCTTTTCCCGGCAAAACGACACCGCCAACCGTGTTGTAAAGTACTGTTTTAATGGTACCGCGCACGGGGGACCTCACAGCAGTCTGTGTCACTTTGTCAGACAGCCCGGCCTCGCCTTCTGCCATCGCCTTAATCCGCGCGCTGACCTCGGTTAACTCTTCCCGTGTCTGGTTCAGAAAATCGAGCTCCACCTGCTCAATCTTCTTCTTGGCTTCCAGAATTGCCGACCTGATTCTGGCGATCTGCGCTTCCGCCTGCTCGCCTTCGCCTTTATAGCGGGTCACTTCACGCTCCAGTCGCAGCAAATCAACTTTGGATACCGAGCCGCTCGCCTCCAGCGGGCGCATATAACTCAGCTCCTGAGAGGTCAGCTCATAACTTTTCCGTAACTGGCGCCGCAATGCCTGCTGTTCCACCAATTCCTGCTCACGCTGCTCCAACTGCTCGCGAACAATGGAAATTTTGGCCTGCCGTTCCGCCCGTTTCGATTCAAACAGGGTTAGCTCCCGCGCAATGATATCGGGAATTTTTTCGGCGAGCTCCGGCGGCGGAGAAAATTCGGTTTCCTCTGCTAATGCCCGCAAACGGGCGGCGCGGGCTTCCAGCGCCTCCTGCTCAACCCGGCTTTCTCTGAAGGTGGCCATATAGCGGGTATTGTCGAGGCGCACCAGCAGCTGCCCGGGCTCAACAATATCGCCCTCACGCACCAATATTTCCTGCACGATACCGCCATCAAGCGACTGCACAACCTGTATCTGGCGGGATGGAATTACCTTGCCCTCACCGCGCGTCAGTTCATCGACTTCGGCGAAAGCGGACCAAACCAACAACAACACCAGCACTACTACAACGCCATACAGCATTGCGCGGGTGCGAATCGGGTTCTGGTCGATAAAGGCCTGATGAACGTCCTGCTCCCAACTCGCCTCGGCAGAAGCGTCGGTTTCGGGAATCCAGCGCGCAAACATGCTGTCGACAATACGACGAGCCAGGCTCTTACGTTTCGGCTTCTCATTCGCTGCTTTCACTTCTATTTGCACTGGCTGGTTCATTGCGCGGCCTTCCCGATGCGACCCTGACGCAACGCTTCCATAACTTGCTCCTTGGGTCCGTCCGCAACAATTTTGCCGTCATCGACAACAACTATGCGGTCAACAATTTCCAATAGCGAGGTACGATGGGTAACCAGTAGTATCGTCTTGTCGGCGCAGTACTCCAGTAAGCGCGCCCGCAGCGCCACCTCGGTGGCATGATCCATTGAGTCTGTCGGCTCATCCAGCAGCAGTACCCGTGGATCGTTGATAATCCCCCGCGCCAAGGCCACCGCCTTCCGCTGGCCGCCGGAGAGCGAATCACCCCGCTCTGAGATGGGCATATCAAAGCCCTTGGGGTGCGAATTAATCAGGTCAGCCAAACCGGCAATTTCCGCAGCGCGGATCAATGCGGCGTCATCCACAAACGGCTGGGCCATGGTCAGGTTATCGCGCAAGGTGCCGTAAAACAGCGTTACGTCCTGCGCCACATAACCGACATGGTGGCGCAACTCCGCCGGATCCAATTGCCGCACATCGATACCATCGATACTGACCGAGCCTTTCGAGGGCGAATATAAACCCATCGCTAATTTCTGTAGCGTCGACTTACCCGAGCCAACGCGGCCGAGCAGCGCCACATGCTCACCGCGCTTAACTTTGAACGACACACCGCGCAGTGATTCCAGTTCCGCTTCCGGGTAGCTGAAAGAAACATTCTTGAACTCGATGTCGCCGTAAAAATGGGTGCGCGATAAGAAGGTTTTCTCCGGCGGCCGCTCAACCGGCCGCGCCATGATTTCATTCAGGCTTTTCAGTGCGGTTGATGCATTATGATATTGCGCAATTAATCCCGACAATTGTGCCAACGGCCCCAACGCGCGGGAAGTCAGCATCGAGCAGGCTATCAGCCCGCCCATCGTCAGCTGTGCATCCGCTATCAGGTAGACACCGAGCACAATCACGAACACAAATACTGTCTGCTGCGCCCATTGCGTAATGCTGACGCCGGAGGTGCCCAGCAGCCGCAGCTGAACACCGGCATGCGCCAAAAACGACGCGGTTTGCTCCCAGCGGCGCTGCATATAGCTTTCCGCACCGATCGCTTTCAGCGTCTCGAGGCCGACCAGGCTTTCGACCAGTGTTGCGTTGCGCAGGGCACTGGCGCGGTAGGTGGTTTCGGTGAGTTCCTCCATTTTGCGGCGTGTCGCCAGCGCGTAGCCGAGAATTACCACCACACCCAAAAACAGCGGGATCAACATCACCGGCGCAAGCCAGCCGATGACCGCGAAAAACAGCAGTCCGAAAGGAATATCGATTAACGTCGCAATACTGGCAGAGGTAATAAAGTCGCGCACGGTTTCAAACGAGCGCAAGTTTGCGGCAAAAGAGCCCGCCGATGCCGGCCGCGACGCCAACTGCATCCCGAGCACCCGCTCCATAATCAGACCGGACAGCTTGATATCGACCCGGCGACTGGCGAGATCCAGAAAATAGCTGCGCACCATGCGCAGGGACGCGTCCGCAACAATGACCAGACCCACACCAATCGCGAGCGCCCAGAGCGTCTCCACCGCAAAGTTCGGAACGACCCGGTCATAGACATTCATCGTGAACAACGGCACGGCCAGGGCGAATACATTAATCAGGAATGCGGCGAGCAGGACATCGCGGTAGACCGCTGAGTTTTCGCGAATCGCACTCCAAAACCAGTGACCGTGGCCGGCCCGAGACATCGATGGCGAGCGCTCATCAAACCGGAACCGGGGGCGCAGCAAGATAGCGAAACCGGTGGACTGTTCCTCCAGCTCCTTAAGTGGCACTTCAACGATACTGTCAGGCAGCTCCGGATAAGACACATTTGCAGTGCCGGCGGCCTTATCGAGGGCCTGAACCACACAGGACTGGTCGTCCTTTAAGGGTAGTAGCACCGGGAAAAAGCCGCTTCGCAGCTCGCTAAGCCCGCCTTTGGCGATACTCGACACCAAGCCGATACGGTCCGCCGCCCGGGTCACCAGCGTCGGGGTCAGCCGGCTATTCACCAGCGGCAGGCCCGCTGTCAGAGCATCTTTGGTGGTATTGATCCCGTGATGCCTTGCGATAGACATCAGTCCCGTCGCGAGCGGATCAGTATTATCTTTTGTCATAGTCGCCTGCACATCAGAACACCGCTACCTTTATTTAAAAAAACCAATAATGACAATGACTTGGGCCTTACTTTAACGTAAGTACATGAAAATTAACAGGCAGCCTTTGCTCACTGCAGGGGGCCGGTAGCTTAAAGCAATGCAGGCCCGACTACGCAGTAACAGTCCACAAAATCGCCGGCCACAGGGTGCTATTAACTGCGGTTGCGGCCCAGCGTTTCATGGCTGGACACCCACTCATCCGAGAGCACCGCAGACGCCAGTGATATATCGCCAGCCAGCACTGTGGCACCAATAATCTCTGCCAGTTTCTTTGCCTTGCCTTTGCCGGCGCAACCGAGCATTTCGAGGCATTCATGCTGTGTCGGCAGTCCCGTCCCGCCGCCGTGGGTAGCACAAATGACCGATGGCAGCGTCACCGAGTAGTACAGGTCGCCGCTATCCGTGATGTCCACAAAGGAAATGCCGGTGTGTGACTCCACGACATTGGCCTCGTCCTGCCCGGTTGCAATAAACACCGCCGCAATCCCATTGGCACTATGCGGACCGTTATACGCCGAACCTGCCAATGTCGCCCCCACCACCGATCGCTGGCGCATATTGAACAAATCAACCGGCTCAACCCGCATACGCGCCTTCAATACCTCGCGGGGGATGACCACCTCGGCGATCACGCGTTTGCCACGGCTATGCAGCAGGTTCATATGGGAATGCTTTTTGTCGGTTTCGATGCCGCCGGTCAGCCGGAACGTTTTTATCGGTGCGCTATAGTTTTCCACAATCCAGATCATTGCGGCGCGCGCCGCTTTGCCGCTCATATTCTGGCCCGCGGCGTCGCCGGTTGAAAAGTTAAACCGCGTGTAGACCATGCGGGCAACCTGCCAGTGCTGCACGAACTCCAGCTTGCCAACCGAAGTGGTCGCTTCCGCCGCCGCCGCGATCTGCGCCTTATTTTCCGCCAGCCAAATACAGAAATCACGAGCAGCGCGCGCATCTTCAAACTCAAATAGCGGCGCCCGCTGCATCACGTCATCGGTCACCGTCACCTTGACCCCGCCGCTCTCCGATAGCACGCGCATGCCCCGGGAATACGAGGCGACCAGAGTTCCCTCTGTTGTCGCCATCGGCACGTAAAACCAGCCTTTGGCATGCTCACCGTTAATCAGACAGGGCCCGGCGACGCCCACCGGCATTTGCACCACCCCGATAAAATTTTCAATATTCCCCGCGAGAACGCCCGGTTCAATGGTGTATTCCCCGGTTTTGCTTAGATCCGCGCCGGTCTGCGCGCGCAGGAATTCGCGGCGTTCAGTAGCGGCCGCATCACTGTAGTCATTATCTTTCTGCCGCGGTATCGGCTGCCTGTCTGTCATGGATATACTCCGTCTTTTCGCAGCTGCCAATGCCCACCTCAAAGGACCCCTGATGAAGAAAGCCGGAAAAATTGTCGGCGCGCTGCTTGTGATTGTTTTGATTGCCGGCGCGCTAGCCTACCAATTTCTACTGAAGCCTGTGCAATATACTTTTGACGGCCCGCCGCCGAAGCCATTATCTGCCGGTCTGCCGGCGTCTGCCGGCTGGCTGACACTGTTCGATGGTAAATCGCTGGCCGGTTGGACGCCGAAATTCACCGGTTACGCGGCGGGCATCAACTTCGCCGACACATGGCAGCTCCGTGACGGCGCAATTACCGCGACCTACGAAAATTATGCCGCGTGGAACGGCGAATTTGGCAACCTGTTCTACGAAACCCCCTTCGAAAGTTACGTACTCCAGCTGGAATACCGCTTCTTCGGCGAACAAGCCACTGACAGCATCGCCATGCGCTGGGCCTGGCGCAATAGCGGGGTGATGTTTCACAGTGAAAGCGCCGGATCGATGCAGTTGGATCAGGATTTCCCGGTATCGATTGAAGCTCAGCTGCTTGGCGCTACCGCGGGCTCGCACCGCGCCACCGCCAATGTCTGCACCCCCGACACCCACATCAATTTACACGGCCGCCTCCACAAGCCCCATTGCACGAATTCGATTTCCGCGAGCTATGCCGGTGATCAATGGGTAAAGTTTGAACTCGAGGTCCATACTGACGGCACCATCCGTCATTTCATCAATGGCGAGTTCGCAATGGAATACACCCGTCCGGTCATTGATACCGCAACGGCTAACGGCAGGCGCGTGGCAGACGCACGCGCAGATAAAAGCACTGCGCTCAGTGGTGGTTATATCGCGCTGCAGTCGGAGAGCCACCCGGTGCAGTTTCGCAATATCCGGGTGTATCCGTTGCCGGCGGCTGGCAGGCTCAGTCTTCTATCTCAAAATCGCTCAGGCTCAGCGCCTCGCGTTCGGCCTTGAATGCGGTAAAATTATCGGGAAATAAAAACGGCACGCTGCCATTGGCAGACTGATAATAGCTATTACAGCTGCCTGATCCCCAGGAAAATTTGGGAAACTGATCCCGCATCCAGTCATTGTAGGAACGATTCAATTCCGGCTTAACGCTGATCGCAGCCGCACCGGCAGATTCCTTCTCCGCCAGCACTTTTACAATCGCCTTTGCATTCAGATTCGCGGAAATAAAATACGACACCGTCAGGGCAACGCCGTTAGGACCGATGCCGAAAAAGAAATTGGGAAATCCGGGCACAGCAACACCTTTGTAGGCCTCGGGCGCCTCAGCCATAGCCGCAGCGAGATTCTTTCCCGCTTCGCCGCTGACGCTGATCCGCTCAAAATCGAGCACCTTATAGCCGGTGCAATAGATAATGACATCGGCTTCAAGCCGGCGACTATCATTGGTAACCAGCCCGGAAGACGTTACCTCCGCCAGACCCGCCGCGATCAAACTGACATTACTGCGATTGAGTGCCGGATAAAAATCATCTGACACCAGCGGTCGCTTACAGCCATAGCGTGTTTTTGGCGTAACCGCCGCCCGCATCTGCGGATCGGAAAAACTGCGCTCGATATATTTCAGCGCGACAGCCTCAAACTGATCCATACGCTTATGGCCCAGCGTGGTTGCGTCGTGCACCATCCGCATCAACATACCCTGCCCCGCAATCAACGCGTGATTCAACACCGGCAAGCGGCGAAACAGGCGGCGCTGAAAGCCGGAATAGACTTTTTTATTACGCGGCATAATCCAGTTAGGCGTACGCTGCAGCACCGTAACCTCACCGGCGATCTTTGCAACTTCCGGCACGATCTGCACCGCCGCTGCCGCCGAACCGACCACGA
>JBFJYC010000139.1:0-8182 GCA_041622815.1 Spongiibacteraceae bacterium
GCCAGCAGCGACACGTAGTAGCCGGCACTTTGGTAGCGATAGGAGCCGCACAGGTTGAACACCCGCGCCCCGCGTGCGGTGTCACCGCCGCCACTCAGATAGTCGGCGGCGCTGATGATTTCGGTGCCGGCGACCTGTAACGCCCAATCCTGCGGGTGATCGACAATAATTAAATTAGCCATAGCGGTTCTCAGGCAGCTTCAATAGCAAGAATATTGGCGTCGTAGGAGATAATGCCCAATAGAATCGCGCCGATCAGCCGGTCGATATCCACTTCATAATGGTGGGCTTCGGCCATCGGATTATCGGCGTAGGGGTCTGCGACTTCGACCTGACGTTTATCCTTGAGGTAATTGCAGAGCACGACAAAATGCCCCTGCGGTTCGCCGCCGATATCGTCGTGGATACAGGTGACGGGGTCTTCGCGGGCATTCCGGTAGAGGTAGGTTGAACTGAGGCCGGTGAGCAGTGGCACATTTTTCGCCAGCAGGCGGCGCAGTAACTTCGGCGTCAGATCTTCGAAGCATAGCTCGCCGCCACGCTCCAGAAATTCCAGGTAGCCATCGGTGGCCAGCTGCAGTTTGGCATCGTGCTGTTTTATTTCACGCTGCGCGGTCAGTCGCGCGGCAAATGACTGCGCTGTCAATCCGAACCAAGTCGGATCAAAGACGTTGAGGTTGTAGGTATAGATTGTCGCGCGATAGCCGCGCGCCAGCGCATGATTGGCCAGAAAAACTGCCAGTGTGCCGCCTTCCTGCAGCATATTCAGTTCACTGACCAGTGTTTCCACCGCGATCGGGTCCTTGTGGAACTGATAGATAGCGCTTAAACAGGTGGGTCCGCAGGTAACATCGTCGGGTTGCGCGCCCATGCGCACCGAGACCCGGTTGCGGTTTGTCATTGTGCTCATTGCTATAGCCCTCCGGCCGCGGATTATGGGCTAACGCCGCCGCAATGCACGTCAGTTTTAGTGTTTAATAGGCCGCTCTTCAAATTTTTTTACAGATCGGGAGTCCGAATGAAAACTCGTGCCGCAGTCGCGTTTGGTGCAGGGAAGCCACTGGAAGTTGTCGAGGTGGATCTGGAGGGGCCGCGCGCCGGCGAGGTGCTGGTCGAGATCAAGGCCACCGGTATCTGTCACACCGATGCGTTCACTCTGTCCGGCGATGATCCGGAGGGCGCATTCCCCGCCATTCTGGGCCACGAAGGCGCAGGTATTGTGCAGGAGGTCGGCCCCGGCGTGACCTCGCTGCAACCGGGGGATCATGTTATTCCCTTGTACACGCCGGAATGCCGGACCTGTGACTTCTGTTTAAACCCGAAGACGAACCTGTGCCAGTCAATCCGTGAGACCCAGGGCCGCGGTGTTATGCCCGACGGCAGCAGCCGCTTTTCACTCGACGGTAAGCCGCTGCTGCATTACATGGGCTGTTCGACTTTCTCCAACTTCACGGTACTACCCGAGATTGCGTTGGCAAAAATCCGCAGCGACGCGCCCTTCGACAAGGTGTGCTACATCGGCTGTGGTGTTACCACCGGGGTTGGCGCAGTCGCGTTTACGATGAAGGTGGAAGCGGGGTCGACGGTGGCCGTGTTTGGTCTCGGCGGCATCGGACTCAACGTGATTCAGGGCGCGCGACTGGTTGGCGCCACCCGTATTATCGGCGTTGATATTAATCCGGCGCGCAAGCAGCTGGCCGAACAGTTCGGCATGACTGACTTTGTGAACCCCAAGGATGTCGACGATATTGTGCAGGCTTTGATCGAGATGACCGGCGGCGGTGTCGACTACAGCTTCGAATGTATCGGCAATGTGAATACCATGCGGCAGGCGCTGGAGTGTTGTCATAAGGGCTGGGGTCAGAGCTGTATTATCGGTGTCGCGGGTGCGGGGCAGGAAATTTCTACGCGGCCTTTTCAGTTGGTGACCGGCCGCAGCTGGAAAGGTACTGCGTTTGGCGGTGCCCGCGGGCGCACCGATGTGCCGCGTATCGTCGATTGGTATATGGACGGCAAAATCGATATCGACTCGCTGATTACCCACACTATGCCGCTGGAGGATATCAATAAAGGGTTTGATCTGATGCACAGCGGCGAAAGCATTCGCAGCGTGGTTCTGTACTGATGCAGAAACTTTCCGAATACAAGATGTTCGGCGGGCGGCAGTTGCGCTATCAGCATGAATCTGACGTGCTTGATTGCGCAATGCGCTTTTCTGTCTACCTGCCCACCGCGGTGGAGCGGCATCCGGTGCCGGTGCTGTATTGGCTGTCGGGGCTCACCTGCACCGATGAGAATTTTGTGATCAAAGCCGGCGCGCAACAGTTCGCCGAAAAATATCAAATAGCGTTGGTCGCGCCGGATACCAGTCCCCGCGGTGAAGGGGTTGCCGATGATCCTGATGGTAGTTGGGACTTCGGACTCGGCGCCGGATTTTATTTGAATGCGACGCAAGCACCTTTCGACCGTCATTATCAGATGTACGATTATGTTGTAGATGAGTTGCGGGCTTTGATTAACCGCAGCTTCCCGGTAGAGCCTGAAAAAACCGCAATCTCCGGGCACTCGATGGGCGGGCACGGCGCGCTGACCATCGCGCTTAAGAACCCGGATATCTATCGTTCAGTCTCGGCGTTTTCGCCGATTTGCTCGCCCATGCATTGTCCCTGGGGACAGAAAGCATTGACCGGTTACCTCGGCAAAGACGTCAGCCAGTGGCGGCAATACGATGCCGCCGCGCTGATTCGCCAGGCCAAAACAAAATTACCGATGCGGGTTGATCAGGGCTCGGCCGATGAGTTTCTGGTAGAACAACTAAAACCGGAATTGCTGTGGCAGGCCGCTGCCGATGCCGGTTTTGAGCTGGATTTCAGGATGCAGACGGGCTACGACCACAGCTATTTTTTTATCGCCAGTTTTATTGAAGAACATATCGGGTTTCATGCCCGTTATCTGGATTCCTGAGCATGATTAAAATCAAGGTATAAAAAGCCGGGCACCGGGGGAGAGGCGCGGTGAACGTGCAGACTAACTCGTTGCTATGGATTGTCGGTATAAACCTCGTAGCTGCCGGAGCCGCTGTAAGACTGAATACGCCAGCGGTAGGTGCCGCTGCTGCCGTTGTAGTCTACTGATTCCGAAGAACCCGTACTGGTCGAGCTGGCGACGCTGCTCCATGTCCGTACAAAGAAGCCGCCCAGCTTCTGCAGGTGCAGATCGAAGTCGGCATTGGCGGGACCTTCGAGGAAGCCTTTGAAATTTCCGCCATCGCTGCTGAAGCCGCTGCTGTCCGGCAGGTAATCGTTACCACCGTTGCTCAGATTGCCGCTGGTTCTTTCACAGCCTGTGCAGGGTGCGGCGCCACCGCCGGTATTTTGTGCAACGCTTACAGGGCGGCTATGTGAATCACTTTGGTTGCTGCTGTCGGTGACCGTCACGCTGACGTTGTAACTGCCGTCGGCTGCGAAGCTGTGTGAGGGAGTGGCGATGGTCGCACCGGAGCCGTCGCCGAAGTTCCAGCTATAGGACGTCACGCCGTGGTCATCGGCAGAGCTGCTCGCATCAAACGCGCAGCTCAGTTCAATACACGAATAGGTGAATGCGGCGGTCGGCGGGTTGTCGACCGGGACCGTGCCGCCGCTGTTGTTCACTTGCATCAACAGATTGGGTGAGCCGGTACCGATGCCGCTTAAACGGCCGGCGGCCGCGTCGCTGAGAATGACATTGAACACGGTCGCCGGTGCTGCGGCAGGTGATGATGACAGGTAGACCGCGGCGGCGCCGGCCACATGCGGTGCCGCCATTGAGGTGCCGCTGATGGTATTGGTCGCGGTGTTACCGGTGTGCCAGGCCGAAGTAATGTTTGAGCCCGGCGCAAAAATATTAACGCAGCTGCCCTTGTTGGAAAAAGATGAGCGGGCATCGGTGTTGGTGGTGGCGCCGACGGTAATCGCTTCCGCGACCCGGTTTGGCGAGCCACTACAGGCATCGGCATTGTCGTTGCCCGCTGCGACGACGAAGGTCACACCCTGTGCAATCGCGCCCTTAACCGCATTGTCGAGCGCGGTGCTGTCACCGCCGCCGAGACTCATATTCGCGACCGCGGGTTTGCTGTGGTTGCCGGCAACCCAGTCGACACCGGCGATGACGGCGGAGTTCGCACCGCTACCCTGGCAGCTCAGTACACGAACACCGTGCACGGTGGCGCGCTTGGCGATGCCGTAAGTGGTGCCGGCGATGGTGCCGGCGACGTGGCTGCCGTGACCATTACAGTCTTCGTAATCGTTGGGATCGGCGCTACCAAAAAAGATGCCGGTAGAAACAAAGTTGCGGCTGTTGCCGACGCGGCCGGTGAATTCGCTGTGGCCGCTACGGATTCCGGTGTCGATGATGTAGGCGTGAACACCTGCACCGTCGGCGTTATAGCTGTAGCGGCCGTCGAGGGGCAGGTTGCCTTGGTCGGAGCGGTCCAGACCCCAGGTTGCATTCTGTTGCGTAGTGTTGGCAACAACGATGCGGTCCTGCTCGATCAACAGAACTCTGGGGTCTGCGGCCAGCGTGGCGGCCCCGGCGGGCTCGAGTCGGGCAACAAAACCGGTGATGGCGTTGCTGTAGGTGCCGAGCAAGGTGCCGCCGACGCCACCGAGCAGGTCGTCGATGGCGTCAGGGATCAGTGTCGCAGCGGCACCGGTGAGTGCCGGTTTGTCCAGAATGATGATGTACTGGCCATCAATCAGCTCGCCGGCCCGGGCTTGTGCCGCGGCCGCGTCGGCGGTGAGGTTATTGCCACCGTCTCCGGCGCCGCATGCAGCGACTACTGCGATGCCCGCGCATATTAATAAGTATCTGATAAATATAGAAATATAAGCTATTTTCATGTCCCGAAACTCCTGAAATTAAGGCTGCTGAGGGTTTACTACCGGGTACTGCGGAACCGATGTCACCGCGCCGGTTTCACTGTGTTGTGAGGGTGCTCATTATGAGGATTTCGCGCAGTGGCGCATGTGTGAACCGAGGGCTGCGTCACAAAAAACCACTGTCCGCATAAGTATTTTTACTGACTTTTGGGTATGTCGCGGCCTTTGTGCTGTACTCAGCTTGATTTCGGCGCAAAGTGACACCAAGGACATCGACATGCAGCAGTACGCCCGTGGCTTGAGCGCTTCCCGGTCGCGAAAGGACAGTGAAACCAGAGTCAGGGCCGTAGTGATATTCGCGGTACTGATGACATTGTTCGTTGTGGCGCGCTCATTTTTGGCGCCCTATTCCATCTATGTGTATGTGTCCGTCGGCCTTGGCACATTGTGCGTGTTGATCGCTTATGTGGAGTCGCGCTTCGGCCGCCAGCCTTTGCTGGCATTTGCGGCACTCGTTGGTGTCGCCTGCGTCGGGCATATGCACAGTGTCTATGTCGGCGGTGGCTTGCAGTCGCCGGCGCTGATCTGGGGCGTACTGTGGCCGGCTACGGGAATGATGATGGTCGGCCGGCGCTTCGGCCTCGCGGTATTGCTTGCCCAGTTTGTGTTCTATACGTTGTTGATCAGTATGACGCTGGAAGGTCATCGTCAGGACGAGTTTCCGGTCAATTTTCGCGCCAACCCCTACGCATTGTTTACCAGCACCTTGGTAGTCAGCACCGTGCTCAGTTTGATGCTCTGGTTTGATGATGTGCGTGAAGTTATTGCACTCGAATACGAGCAGGAGCGGGCCGAGCATGATTTTTTAACCGGGTTGCCGAACCGCGCCGGCTTTGAGCGCAGTCTCGAGGAGAGCCTCGATGCGGACGAACCGGTGGGTCTGTTGGCAATCGATGTCGATTATTTTAAACACTGCAACGACAACCTCGGGCATGAGGCCGGTGATGAATGCTTGCAACAGATCGCTGCAGCGCTCGCTACGTCGGTTCGCGGTGACAGCGATGTTGTCGCCCGCACCGGCGGTGATGAATTTTCGGCACTTCTGCCGAATATCAGCCGGGACGCCGTGCATGCGATCGCGTCGCGTATGCACGAGGAGGTGGCCGCGCTGCAGCTAAGCAGCGGTGAGCCGAATAACAGCCGGATGACGATAACGATCGGCATCGCGCATATTGAAGCAGGGTCTGTCACGACACCGCGCAACGCGCGGCAGATTGCAGATAAAGCGCTGTATCTGGGTAAGCACGAAGGGCGCAACTGTACCCGTAGCCTGACCGATGCCGAGCTCACCGAGTTTCATGTCCGGGCATAGCGCGCTTGGTATAGAAACTTAGCGCAACTGTTCAGCCACTCTATTAAGTATCTTCAGCGCGCCACCGGCGATGCCGATATCGCCGGGCCCGGTTTGCCATTCCCGCGGGTTTATCCGGATGAGCTGGCCCGGCAGCTGCTGCAGTTGCCAGCGAACCGAGGGCACGTCACTGCCGGCACCTATCTCGATTTTTACCAGGCGCCAATCCGGGTCCCGCCGCTGCAGCCAGCGGTTAAAGTTGGCGCTTTGTCGGTCGCTGCGATCGGAGATCCAATTGCCGTCACCGAACATCAGAATATTGGGCCGGGCGATCGCGCCACAGTATGGGCAAAGCGGCAACTCTCCGCTGGCGCGGAAGCTGTCCGGGTCGATGTTCACGGCCTCCGCGGGCGCCTCCCAGATGGCGTTGCGGCAGGGCACACTGCATTGCAAGTGCCCGATGGCGCCGTGACATTCGGTGATCTGCGGGGCCTCAAACCCGGCTTTTGAGAACTGGCCGTCGACATTGCTGGTAAAGACAAAAGCACCGTCCCTGCAGGCTTCACCGAATTGTTTGAGCAGCGTAAAACCTTTGTGCGGCACCGTCTCGCGATAAAGCTTGAGACGATGACCATAAAATCCCCAGGCCAGTGCCGGGTCGGCCTCAAACCAATGCGGGTTGGCGAGGTCGGTGAAGTTGAGTCCCAGCGCGCGAAAAGGCGGGTAGGCGCGCCAGAAACCCTCCGGCCCGCGGAAGTCAGGCAGCCCCGAATCCACGCCCATGCCGGCACCCGCGCCGATGACTAGCGCATCGGCCGCGGCAATCGCGTCGGCAGCGGCGCGGAATTTCTGTTCTGGCTGCATAAGAGGCCCGTTGTTGAGGGGTAACACTAGCAGTCCCGGGTCCGCCGGTGGCGGTTAGAATGTTACAGTTTAGCGCGCAAGGCGGGCCGTGCATCGTCCGCCGTAAAGGATTTTTATGAACGAGATTATTGGAATTCTGCAATCCCGGCTGGGCGCAGCGAATGTGCTCACCGGTGACGCGGTCAGCGCAAGGGCCACCAGCTATTGGGATGCGGCGCCGACTACGGCACTGGCGATGGTCTTTGTGCGGACCACAGAAGATGTCAGCTTTGTCCTGGCCGAGTGCCATCGGCGGGGTCAGAAAGTTGTTACTCAGGGCGGTCTGACAGGTTGCGTGCAGGGTGCTGTCGCCGGCGCGGATACGCTGATTCTGGCAATGGAGAAAATGAACCGTATCGCTAGTATTGATGCAGTTGGCGGCACGGCCGTTGTTGAGTCCGGCGCGGTATTGCAGGCAGTGCAGGAAGCGGTGGCAGAATGCGGCATGGTGTTTCCGCTGGATCTCGGCGCGCGTGGCTCGTGCACGATTGGCGGCAATGTGTCGACCAACGCCGGCGGTATCAATGTGATTCGCTACGGCATGATGCGCAATCTGGTACTCGGTTTGGAAGCGGTATTGGCCGATGGCACAGTCTTGTCCTCGATGAATGCGATGCTCAAAAACAACGCCGGTTATGACTTGAAACAATTATTTATCGGTACCGAGGGCACGCTCGGTGTGGTTACGCGGGTGGTGTTGCGATTATTTCCGGCACCGTCCAGCCGCTGTTCGGCGCTGGTCGCCATGTCGGATTTTACTGCGGTAACCGGCTTTCTGCAGACCTTGCAAGGTGAGCTGGCCGGCATGCTCCTTGAAAAATTGGGACCCGAAGGCCACGCCCATTTCGTCGAGGACTGGCGCTCGCTGGTGGTCGTGGTCGACAAAGGCGACCTGCGCCCGGGCCGCCTGCGGGCCCGCAAGCCGGAGGAGATCTAGCCATGCCGAAGCCGTCCCCGCTCCACAGCCGCACCGCCGCGCTGTGCGAGAGCCACAGCTGGATCGAATGGTCTGGCTACCTGTCCGCCAGCATGTACGAGCTGGACCACATCCACGAGTACAACGCGGTGCGCA
>JBFJYC010000140.1:0-8178 GCA_041622815.1 Spongiibacteraceae bacterium
CCCACCGTGCCGGAGATGTATTAGCACGCTACGGTGGTGAAGAATTTGTTGTGGTACTGCCGGAAACCACTTTGCAGGGTGTGAATTTTGTCGCTGAAAAAATACTGCGCGCAGTGCGCGATATGAATATCCAACACAGCGGCAGTGAGGCCGGCATTGTGACCGTGTCGATCGGTGGCTGCGTAGCCGAAAATCAGCGCGAGTTATCCATTGGCGTGGACGGATTTATAGAGAAAGCTGACGAGGCGATGTACCGCTCAAAAGATCTGGGCCGCAATCAATTCAATGTCGTGACAGTTACCGGCGCACCGGCAACTAAGTCGCACACCGTTCCGCACGACCGGCGCGATAACCCCAGGGAATACTTCAGCCACTCAGGCGCCAGTCTTTCCTGAAACTAATGCGCGCTACCGGCGCGTAATGATCGCTTAGCCGGCGAGCAGCTCCAGCAGCCGCTGATCAATCCAGCTATCGAGCCGGTAATTACGTACAAACCCGCAGTGACCGCCATACTGCGTGGTTTCCACTGTCAAATATTCAGATTTCGCCAGACGGCGGGCATCATCGGCTACAACAATCGGATCATCAGCCGCCAACACGATATGGCAGGGAATGCTCAGCCCGGCAAGCGCATCGTCAGTAACTGCGTAAGCGTTGAAATAGGAAGTGGTGTCCTCGAAGGGTGTGTACTTCGGTACAAAATACTCGTTCATTGCGCTAAGCCGCCGGTTACTTCGCAAAGCAGCGCTGAGACCGAGCTCGGGAAAAATGTCCTGCTTTTTAGTCAATGAGCGCCGCCATTTCAGAGCAAAATAGCGCTCGTAGACCCACCACCCCGAATTTAATGCATGCATTGTGTTCACGGGGTCCAGCGGCGGACATACCGCCACTACCCGCTCCAATTGTATGCCGGATTCTTTCGCGCTGGCCGCGACCCGCAACGCAAAATTTCCTCCCAGCGAAAACCCTGCCATCACATAGCGGCTGCGGGTATAGCGGCGCTGCAAACAGACCAGTGCACCAATCACCTCAGGCAGCATCGTTGAGTTAAAGACTTTCGGATTCAGATGATGGCTGCTGCCATGATCCGGTAAATTTAACCGGGCAACATCAAACCCCGCCCGAAAAAACGCATCGGCGCTGCCTCTGATGTAGTTGGAATCCGCGGATCCTTCCCAGCCGTGAATCAAAATAATCATGCTGCGGACATTGTCTGAATCGTGCAGATTCAATTTGCACTCGAGGCGAGCGCCATCGTCGCACTCGAGAATTACTAGCTGCTCCTGCGCACGCAACGCACGTGTCTGATGCAATATTTTTAATTTGCGCGGCGTCGTCGAGGCTAGCAAGGACTGCGTATGCGGATGGCGCAGCAGCGGTGGCGGCACAAAACTCATTTGCCTACGCGACGGTCATATGGGCTTTGCGCAAGACCGTCTGCTTCCTCAATCCCTGCCTTTCCAGATTTTGCAGCAAACTGTCTATTTCCTTGCCGATAGCAGAGGTATTGCGGATCATCTCAACCTTGGTAAAAGTCGAGCGTCGACCAGCATCGATCAGATCGACAATTTCCGTCTCATCAGGAAAATGAAATGCCAGATTCGCCCAGCGAAAATCCTTGGTTTTCAGAATAATATTAATATCGCCGGTATAGTCCTGGTCGATCATGCCGTAAATCGTTGCCAGTGTTTCACTGGTACGGTCTGCACCTGCCATCGCTATCAGCCGTTCACTGTTTTTGAGCCACTCTTTGCCCAGTGAATAAAACATCCGCGCAGCAGACTGCCTGATATTTTCGTCACTGACGTTATTGTCTTTCACAAAATTCAACGCCAACGGATTAATCATGCTGACAATATTATGATTTACGCCAAACAGGCGCGCCAGCTGCTTGGCAGGTATATCGTTCGACATAGAACCATCAACCCAACGTCGGTTGGCCAGGTATGGCTTTATTTTTCCTCTCCAATCCTTCGCCTCCAGCTTCACCGGCGAAGAAACACCCGGTACCGCTGAAGAAGCCTTTACCGCGGAACTTATGGTTACATTGGGCGAGGTAATCGCATTCATCAATCTTGGGGTTTGATGTTTTTCTGCTGGCGCAATCGAAACATTGATATAGCGGCCGGTATGCTCGAATGCCTCCTGAAAAGTTGTGTTATCAATAAAGTCGTCTATCACACCATCTCTGGCCGCCTCAACGTTTTCCTTTTTAGCCAGTTGTAACATCGAAGAAAAGCTCAGGTTATCAAACCCGGTATAGCGCTTAGATTCAAAATACCCGACCAGCTCTTCATTGGTACGCATACCAATCTGCGCACACATCCACGACCCGGCACTGGAACCGGAAAGCACATTCGGTAACAACTCCTGTTCAAGCAGCGTATCGACAACACCATGATGAAAGTAAATCAGCCCGGCTCCGCCGCTGAGGCTGAGAGAGGAACTGCCATAGCAGTGGCGCGCACGCCTGAAAAAATCCAGCTTGTCTTCTTTTGACAACAGCTTGACCGGCGCATCGTAGACACGGTGCAAAGCCTCGATGACAACATTGACGTAATCCCCGATAAGCTGCTTGGTGCCGAACATGGTTTTGCCATAAAGCGTTGCCTTACCCATGCCGCCCATATTGCCGTGAATACCCTCGTTCAGCGCAAACAGCAATGCCTGCAGGTCATCGCCGTCGCAAAGCTCACGCAGCAGATCAAACCGCGCCCGCACCTGCACCGCATCGTATAATTCCCTGTCTTCGCTGCGCCGCCATTGCTCGGCGCCGGAAATTTTATCGTGCGCGCGGGCCAGCACCGCCCACTGCGCATAGTTGGTTGTATCCTCCAACTGCTGCTCGATAAGTCGCAATTCCGCTTTTCTGGCCGCACTGAGCCTGATACTTGAAGGTATGTTCTTGGGGCGTTTTCTAATTCCCAAAACTATTCTCCGGTAAGCTACTCAAAAAACGCTGAAATAATTCACCGACCTCTTCTATATCGGCGCTAAGCCGGTGATCACTGTTGATCAGGTGAAGACTCGCTCGATACTTTTCTGCATAACGCAGGCTGTTTTTCCAGGGAATAATATCATCCTGCCAGCCATGGACGATGCTGACATGCTCACTGCGGGGAGTATCCACACCGGTTTCGTAACCGGGCATGTATAGTGCCGGCGCCATCAGAAACAGACCGGCCAACTGCAGTCGCGAAGCAACCACCGCCGACACATAACCACCCATGCTGGAACCGACCAATATTGGTGCCGGTTCCCCGGCTTCCAGTAGGAGCTTTTCAAGACGTACAACCCGCCGGTCGGGATCATCAAGATCGGAATAGTCGGGACTGACAACAGGTGCGCCTAAAGACCGCGCAATATCGCTGAGGTGCTGAATTTTACTGCCGTTGGGCCCGCTTTCCTTGCCATGGGCAAACCAGACTTTATGCATCAATCCGTCCCGCCAAATCAAAAAAAGAAAGTATCAGAGTCTCAAACGCTGCTGGCAATGATTTTGTAGAGATCGCTGCTAAAGGCTTGTAATGTCAACAACAATTCCGGCATATCCATAGGATCGAGATTAAGCTCGGTCCAGGCTTCCTCTGAAATTTTTGGCGCATCGGCAATATTCTCGGTGCCTAGCTGTAGCATATGCGCCATGCTATTGGCTGCATGCACCACTAAAACCATTTTCGGGCGATGCTGCAGCCACATTGGCTCGTGATGATTACCTATACAGAGGCAAATATTTTGCGGCAGATTCCAGTGTTCAGCCAGCGCCTGACCGACATCGGTGTGATCATAGCCAAGTACCTGTCGCTCTATCGCGCATTTATTCTCGGCTGGATAATTGTCCCGCTCAGCGATATCCATAATTTCTGCTGCTGCTTCCGGCATGCAGGAAAATATGACTAGCTCGCCTATGTCATGCAACAACCCGGCGCTAAAAGCCGTGTCGCGATCAGGTAGCTTCAACAGGTAGGCAAGCAACCGTGAGGCGCCGGCGCAGTAAACACTGTGTCGCCAGAAGCGCTCAACCGTCATCCGGTCAGACGACAAACCGCTGAACGAGCGTGCCACACTGATGCCCATTGCCAGCTCTGCAGTTTGCTCGCTACCGAGCCTAGCAATCGCGCGACTCACCGAGTCTACTTCATTACCCTGACTGATCATGGCGCTGTTCGCCATGCGCAATACTGCCGCAGTTAGCGCCGGATCGCGCTCGATAATAAAAGCGACATCCTTCGCAGACGCTGACTCGTCAGCAAGCATTTCGCTGACCTTGAGCCCCGTATCCGGCAATGAAACCAAGTTCCGGACACCACTAACCAATTCATCCAGCGACTGCATGCGTAAAAACCATCCATAGTTAAGAGATGAAGCGCGCGAAATAATCGCACGTCACAGGCCTGACTACCAGCCATTAGTTTTATCGGGCAGGGCTATAAGACGCGACTCCCGTAACATCAGCAATCAGCAATCAGGAATCAGGAATCAGCTGCTGCAATACACTGGAGAAATCTAGTGCATCGGCCCCTACTTCGGACTGACTTTGATAGAGCTTCTTGGCGCAACTGCCCATTGGCACTTTACTGCCGGTGGCACGACTGTTCTCCATAGCGAGATTCAAATCCTTCAGCATGAGCTGGACCATAAACCCGGGCTTATAAAGATGACTCGCCGGCGCGTTTTCCATGACCCCTGGATACGGATTGTAGACTTCCAGTGACCAATTGCGGCCGGAACTTGCCAGCATAATCTCTGACAATACAGCAGGATCGAGGCCATTGTTCACGCCCATCTGCAATGCCTCGGCTGTACCGGCCATATGCACCGCCAGCAACATGTTGTTACACATCTTAGCCACCTGTCCCGCACCATGATCACCGGCCCGGAAAATTGCTTTACCCATATCGCCAAGCACGTCGCGCGCCTTGTCGACATGCTCCTCACTACCGCCACACATAAATGTCAGCGTGCCCGCTGCGGCTGCCGCAACGCCGCCGGATACGGGTGCATCAATCATCGCCACGCCGGCAGCTGAGGCCGCGGCGGCGACTGTTTTGACCGTTTCCACATCGATTGTGCTGCAATCGATAATGAGCGCCTTACTGTCGATATGGGCAAGAACCCCACTGTCCGGATCCAGATAGACTGCCGCGACATGTTTACCCGCGGGTAACATCGTTATCACGTACTCAGCGCCTGCTACTGCGGCGACTGCAGTCTCTGCAACGACAGCGCCACATTGCTGCAGCCGTGCCAGCGCATCCGCAGAGAGGTCAAACACCTGCACTTTGTGACCCACTTTCAGCAGATTTTCTGCCATCGGGCCGCCCATATTACCCAGCCCGATAAATGCGATCGTGCTCATCAATCTTCTCCGCTATCTGAAACTGCGTGCTTGGAAATATTCAGCTAACACCTAAGTCTGCTAGCGGATTCTCCGGCCATGGCGGCGTGAACAGACTATCAATCAGTTCCCGGGGCACCGCTGATACGTCCGCAAATCTCCAGGCTGGTGTCCGGTCCTTGTCGATTAGCAGAGCGCGCACACCTTCGGCAAATTCGGGGTAGCGCACGACGTTGGTCGACAACATCAGTTCAAACCGGAATACCTCTTCGAGGCTCATATCACGGCTGCGCTTTAGCTGCTCCCAGATAGTATGGGCAGCAATCGGTGAGCCGGCGGCAAGTGCTGCGCGGTTTTTTTCCAGCCACGGATTTTGAGTCGTATCTGCCAGAATTTGTTGCACGACCCGCTCCAGATTGTCCCCCGTACACAATTTCTCTATCAGTCGCCGCTGCGGTTCTATGTTGCCTTCTACCCCGCATTCCGTCTGATCGCCCAAAGACGCAAGCACTCGGGCAACGGTTGTGCCGGCATCCGGCGTCTGCCAGTCAGCGGCACATAGCGCGTCGGTCAAAGCCTGCTGCTGCGATGAGTGCAGATAGTGTGTCGCCAGACCGGTTGACTGCATATCGGCCGCATTCAACGCGGCAGCAGTCAGCGCGACATACATCCCGGTTCTGCCCGGCATCCGGTTGAGAAACCAGGAGCCGCCGACATCCGGATAAAGTGCGATGGTAATTTCAGGCATCGCGACGCGGGTTCTCTCGGTAACGATGCGGTGGCTGCAAGCAGCAAACAGGCCCAGACCGCCGCCCATCACAATCCCGTGCCCCCAGCACAAAACCGGTTTTCGGAAGCGGTGGATCAAATAGTCGAGACGATACTCACGCTCAAAAAAAGTCTCGGCATAAACGCAGGGGCCACCCGGTGATTCTGTCGCAGATGCGTGCAAGGCCTGAACATCGCCGCCGGCACAAAAAGCTTTTTCGCCGGCGCCCCGCAATACGACAGCGGCAATTGCATCATCATCCTGCCATTGTGCAAGCCGCCCGAGCAGACCTTCCACCATAGCCAGGGTCAGAGAATTCAGCGTTTTGGGAACATCCAGTGTCGCCACACCAATGCGGCGCCCCGATGCCGCGGATAATTCTTCAAATTGTACCTGCTCAGGCATTCTTCCACTCCGGCGCACGCTTCTGCAAAAATGCCTGAACACCTTCAACCTGATCCTCAGAATCAAACAGCGCCAAAAACTCGGTCCGCTCCGCCTCCAGACCGGCGCTGATTGCGCCGTTGCGGGCGCTATGCACCAATCGCTTACAGGCGGCAACCGATGTCGGGCTTTGCTTTTCAACCTGGCTCGCGAGTTCAACCGCGCGATTCAGTGCTTCACCGCTGGCGACGACTTCTTCTGCCAGTCCGATTTTTTCGGCGGTCGCCGCATCCACGCGCTCGCCACACAGAATCATCTTCTTCGCGCGCCCCTCACCGACCAACCAGGATAATCGTTGGGTGCCGCCGGCACAGGGCAGCAAACCCACCGCCGCTTCCGGCAATGCGAGTTTTGCGTGTGCCTCAACAATACGGATATCGCAGGCCAACGCACACTCCAGTCCGCCGCCCATCGCAAATCCGTTGATCGCAGCAATCGACACACCTCTGAAATCAGCGAGCGCCTCAAAGGCCTCACCGAAGGCTGCAGCAATATCCGCCGCGATCTGCTTGTCGCCATCGGCGAACATTTTCAGGTCAGCGCCGGCCGAAAAGAACTTCTCGCCGGCGCCGGTGATTACCAGACTATATATTTCACGATCATTATTGAGATTCCCGATCAGGGTTTTCAGACCGGGCAAACTCTCCGCGTCCCAGACATTGGCGGCCGGATTATCAATTGTTATCACGGCGGTATGGCTGCGGACATCGACTTTCAGTTTTTCGGTAACGCTGTAACTCATCGTAGTAACTCCGTAATGCCATCAATTAACAGACGACGCCCAATGATCATGCTCATGATTTCGTTGGTACCTTCGAGTATCTGGTGCACACGCACATCCCGGACATGACGCTCCATCGGGTATTCGCGAATATAGCCATAGCCGCCGAACAACTGCAGTGCCTGGTTACAAATTCTGAAACCGGCATCAGTCGCGAAGCGCTTTGCCATCGCACAATAGGTACCCGCCTCCGGCGCGCCGGAATCCAGCTTTGAGGCTGCCAGTCGCACCATCTGTCGCGCCGCGACAAGGTCAGTCGCCATATCCGCTAACTTGAACTGCGTGACCTGAAATTCAGCCACAGCCTTACCGAACTGGCGACGCTCGCCGACATAGGCTATCGCCTCCTCCAATGCGGTTTGCGCGGTACCGACGGAGCAAGCTGCAATATTGATACGGCCACCATCGAGGCCTTCCATCGCAATCTTAAAGCCCTGCCCTTCGCTACCCAGCAAATTGACAGCCGGTACCCGCACGTTCTCGAAGTTAATCATGCGGGTCGGCTGCGAACGCCACCCCATTTTCTCTTCGTTTTTGCCATAGCTGATGCCGGGCAGCGTCGCCGGTATCATGAAAGCAGAAATTCCGCCCGCGCCTTCGCCGCCGCTGCGCAGCATCGCCACCAACACGTCGGTCTCGCCGGCACCGGATATAAACACTTTGCTGCCATTGACAATAAAGTCGTCACCGTCGCGCACCGCCGTGCTTTGCAGCGAAGCTGCATCAGAACCGGCCCCCGGCTCGGTTAAACAATAAGATGCCAGAATCTCACCGGTTACCAGACGGCCGGCCCACTGATCGATGATCTGTGCGGTCGCGTACTTACCGATCATGGCGGTGGCCATA
>JBFJYC010000141.1:0-8070 GCA_041622815.1 Spongiibacteraceae bacterium
CAGAAACAAGCCTTGCAGAGAGGATCTAGTAATCAGAAAACAAACAACCTGCAAGCACGATAGAGCAAAACTAACAGGATAAGACAAAGATTAATAAAACAGGAAAAATGTAAACCTCAAAAAAAACGGCGCCAGTCCCAGGACTGACGCCGTTATTTTATAGAGCTAAATGTCGAATTTAAGCTGCGTTAAGGCTCTGATAATAACTAATCAGAATCTCAGCAACTTCCGGACGTGAAAACTCTTCCGGCAGCGCCTCGCCTTTACCCAGCATTTCGCGCACTTTGGTACCCGACAACAACACAAAGTCCTCTTTGGCGTGGTCCGGTGCGTCACGCATCATCACCACTTTGTTGAGCTTTTTCGACCATGCGGTGTGGTCGGCTTCATAAATATCAATTTTCAATGCGTCCGCCGGCACCTGATCATGGAAAATCGCCTGCGCATCAAACGCGCCATAGTAGTCGCCGACACCGGCGTGATCGCGACCGACAATCAGATGGCTGCAGCCGCAGTTCTGGCGAAACAGTGCGTGCAGCACCGCTTCGCGGGGACCGGCGTACAACATATCGAAGCCGTAACCGGTAATCATCACGGTATTTTCAGGGAAGTAGAGCTCGACCATTTTGCGGATCGAGGCGTCCCGCACATCGGCCGGAATATCACCCGGCTTCAGTTTGCCCAGCAGCATGTGAATCAGTACACCGTCGGCGTTGAGATCTTCCATCGCCATGCGGCACAGCTCTTCGTGGGCGCGGTGCATCGGGTTGCGGGTCTGGAAGGCGACAACCTTGTCCCAGCCGCGCCCCGCAATCTCTTCGCGAATCTGTACCGCGCTGCGGAAGGTGCCGGGGAAATCAGTGGCGAAATAAGAATAGTTAAGCACACGTATCGGGCCCGACAACATGACCTTGCCCTGACTCTTGAAAGCGGCGACGCCGGGATGTTCAGGGTCGAGCGTGCCGAACACTTTTTCGGCGATAAAATCGATCTGCGCATCGCTGACCGCTTCCACTGCCTCAACCTGCATAATCGCCAGCGCCGGATTGCCGTCCACATTCGGGTCGTTCAGGGTTACCGTGTCACCGGCTTGAATACCGGCCGCGTCCGGCACCAGATTGACGATAGGCACCGGGAAGAACAGACCGCCGGCGGTATGCATATTCTCCGCCACGCTCAGTGCGTCGGTCAGATTCATATAGCCGTTCAGCGGCGTGAAGTAGCCGGCCGCCAGCATCACGGCATTAGCGGCGGCGGCGGAGGAAACGGTGATCGCGGTGTTGTCAGCCGCGCTATCGATCAGTTTTTGCCGCTCAGCATCATCGGCAACATACAGCGGGTTCAGCGCATCGGCGCCATGAGGTTGAATCATCAGATTCTCCGTCGGTGTGTTAAATAGTCAGATTGAAATGCTTTGCGCTAGCGCTACTAGACAATGCCGCGGGCTTCAAGCATGGCCAGCGAGGCGGCGACTTCCTCTTCGAGACTCATATTGTCACCGTCGAGTACCAGCTCCGCTTTGTCCGGCGCTTCGTAGGGGTCATCGATGCCGGTGAAGTTTTTGATCTCGCCGGCACGCGCTTTTTTGTAGAGGCCTTTCGGGTCACGGGCTTCCGCCGTTTCCAGCGACACCTTGGCGTAGACCTCGATAAAGTCCATGCCCGCCGCCTCATGTAAGGCACGAACACCATCGCGGTCATCGCGGTAGGGGCTGACGAAACTGGACAGTACAATGACACCGGTATCGACAAACAGCTTACACACCTCACCGATGCGGCGGATGTTTTCGGCGCGGTCTTCGGCGCTGAATCCGAGGTTCTTATTGATGCCCATACGGACATTGTCGCCATCGAGACGGTAGACCAGATGACCGCGGTCCATCAGCACTTTTTCCAGTGCCACGGCAACGGTGCTTTTACCGGAGCCGGACAGGCCCGTGAACCAAAGCGTGCAGCCCTTCTGGCCCAGCAGCTTTTCACGATCGGCGCGCATGACATCGCCGTCGTGCCAGGTGATGTTGGTCGCTTTTTGTTCAGCCATGAGAAAACCCCAAAAGCCGGCGATTCTACACGATTCGGGATTTCAGCGGCATGGCATGTGCAGCCAATGTCCTAGCTATATCCGTGGCGCGCGCCGGGATCACTTCGAAAACGCCAGATAGAGCATCTGGGTCAGCAGCAATACAAATACCAACACCATGATAATGCCGGACATACGGCCCATCGACTCATTGCTGGCGGGCTTTGCAAAGCGCTCCAGAATACCGGCCATTATTATGGCCGCCACCACTACGCCAACCGCCAGCATAATGGCATTCATCAGTTTTCGATCTGACCCAGGTTGGCGTGAATCACGGCGCCGTTGATAACCGGACTCTGCGCCGCAAACAGCAGAGTACGCGCGATTTCAGCCGGCTCGATTAGCCGCCCCATAGTCACGCTGCCGGCGATGGAATGCAGAACTTCCTGTGACTCGCCGGTATGGGCGCGCAACATTTCGGTATCGGTGAAACCGGGGCAGACGCAGGCGGTATGGATGCCGGTGCCCGCCAGATCCTGACAGGTCGCGCGCATCAAACCGATTAAGGCGTGCTTGGACACCACGTAGGAGCAGGTATTGGCGACCGCTTTTTCGCCCAGGGTCGAGCCGATATAGATAATCGATGAGCCCGCAGTCATCGCCGGCAGCAACAGCTGATTGAGCCGCGACGCCGCCACCACATTCAGCTCAAAAGTCGATCGCAGGGCAGCGGCAGCCACCGAATTGACACTGTCGCCTTCAAGCCGCGCTGCGTTATGAATCAGCACCACCTCGCTGGCACCGTCAACGAAAGTAGTAATTCCGTCCAGCGCCGCCTGCGGCCACTGCGCCGCCGACAGGTCCAGAGTGATATGTCCGACTCCGCTGAGCTGCGGGTCGGTGCGGGACAAATTCAGCACCCGGTAGCCACTGCCGGCAAATAGTTGCGCCGTCGCCCGGCCGATACCCTTGCTGGCACCGGTAATAATCAAAGATTTTGTCATCGTTTACTCCGCACTCCAGTCAGCGCTGGCACACTGGCCCGGGCCAGAGGAGACCCGCACCGTAATCGCCGCACATTCTTCGTCTTCGGCCCAATCGTTATCCTCCAACAAGCGCTCCAGCAGGTAGCGCGCAAACTCCTCAACGGTGGTATTGCTGATCGGCAGAATCAGCGTATCGCTGATCAGAAAGGACATGGTTTCCTCGTCGAAGCCGACGATGTAGTAGCCGTCGTCTTCATCAATGGTCAGGTACGGTGAATGCTCGGGCAGAATCATATATTCATCGAGCTCATCACACAGCTCAGCGACCGCGTCTTTAAGAATACCGTAGCTAAAGCACATGCCGTTGCTGCCCACCGGCAGAGTGAACTCGGCGGCAACCGAATAATTGTGGCCGTGCAGCCGCTCCCGCTCGGTCGCGGAAAATATCGTGAAATGCGCCACCGAGAATTTCAGATACTGTTTGGACACTTCAATCGTGCTGTAACGGGTCATCGAGTCGGATCCGGATCAGAGGAGGGGCGATTGTATCCGGTTAGGCCGCAGGATGTGACCCGCCGGCGTCGGCAGTGCCGTTGTCAACAGCGGCCATCGCACGGTAGGGTGACGCCCGATTTGGCGGAGAACCCCATGCATACCACCGACCCTGAACTGTACGAGCGCCGCGAGCGGGTTTTTCTGGTGCTGGCCGGCACCTTTATCTGCGCGATGACGATGCTCAATATTATCGGCATTACCCGCTTCGTCGAATTGGGACCGCTGCAACTCGCGGTGGGCGTACTACCCTACCCGCTGACTTTTCTGTGTACCGACCTGATTTGCGAATTATACGGTAAACGCCGCGCCACTTTTGTGGTCAGCGTCGGCCTCGGCCTGAATTTTTTTATTCTGGCGGTGATGTGGCTCGGCGCTACCCTGCCCGGCGTCGGCGTTGAGGCGATGCCGCCGTGGCAGCGCATTGAACTCGCCAATTCTCTGGCACTGCCCAACGGCCAGTCGCTGACCGGTACCGTGGAATTGTTTCAGCTATTGTATGCCTGCACCGCCGGCGCCGTATTCGCATCGATGATGGCCTATGTCGCCGCCCAGTATGTGGACGTGCACATATTCCACAAGCTCAAGAGCTATACCGACGGCAAGCACCTGTGGCTGCGCAACAACGGCAGCACCCTGATTTCGCAGGGCGTGGATTCTTTTATGGTGGTGGCGGTGACCTTCGGCGCGGCATTCCTGCGCGATGAGATCGCACTGCAGGCGCTGCTGGTGCTAATGGGCAGTAACTATCTGTTCAAGATGTGTTCGGCACTGGCGGATACGCTGCCGTTTTATTATCTGACCGGCCGGCTGCAGCGCTATCTGGATTTAGAACCTGCCGCAGCGGCGCCGGTTGCGTAGTCTTCCGCGCCCGGCCCGAGCGGCTGGCCGTAGCTAAATTCGACAAAATTGCCGTCGGGGTCACGGATGCCGCAGTAATACCCGACCGGATAGGGTTCCTGTTTCGGCTCCCATTCCAGAATACCGGCCTTACGCGCACGGTCGGCGATCGCGTCCACCGCCGCGTGGGAGGCCAGCGCGAATCCCAAATGTGAGAAATCGGTCTCTGCCTGATCGCGACCCGGGCCGCCGGGAATCAACACCACAATAAAATCCCGCTCGCGGCCGGGTTCCGCCAACCACACAATGCGCTTACCCTTGTCGAGGCGGTCGTGCACCAGCGCCATGCCGGCATAGTCGGTATAAAACGCCAGACAGGCGTCGAGGTCTTTAACGTGCAGCGCGAGGTGGGTGAAAGCGGTCATTGCCGAATCCTCCACCCTAAGCGCTCAGAAATCCAGTGGTGTAGCGATCTCGGCGCCGAACATCCGGTCGCGATGCACTTTTAAGCTATCGGTAAACGCCGCCGTCATCGCTGCGGGCACCTGCGCGAAACCGGCGCGCATACCGTCATTCATCGGAATGATTTCCGCTGCCAGCGGCTCCAGCATCACGCCCAGAAATATGGCTGAGTAGAAATCCAGCGCGCTGATCCGCTCGCCGAAATAGAAAGGCCCGCCGCTTTGCGTCAGCTGCGCATCCAACGCGCCGAGAATATCGACGCAACGCTGCCCCGCTGCCGCCACCGCCGCATCCGAATAACCGTACTTCGCCGCCATCCGCGCCAACACCGGAATCTTCGCCGGATCACCAAACGCGCCGAAGGACTGCAGACGCCGGCACCAGCCGAAGCCATCGACACCGGCGATTTCGTTACACAGCCCGTACATCTGTACCCGTTCCGCAATGACGTCGGGCACCAGCGGCTTCTGGGGCGCCCGCTGTTCGGCAAAGCCGATAAATTGTTCCCAATGCGTGCGCACCAGCCCGTCTTCGTCGATTAGCGCCGGTGCGCTGGTCTGGCCGGTCCACTCGCGCAGGGCCTCATTTTCACCCCCGACATCCTGCGCCACAGCGACATAGTCGATACCTTTGTGGGCGAATATTGCTTTGACAGCCTCACCCCAGACGCCCGGTGTACCGGCACACAAAACCAGTCTGAGGGTGTTCTGATCTCTTGCTTCTTCGACGCTGATATATTTCATAAGTATTTGATTTTATTTATGTATTTATGTTTTCTGTTTCTGATCACTGAACCCGGCTCCGGCAGGCATACACCCTGCGACCGGTCGCAATCGGGGCTTCTGAACGGGTGACGCTGCGGAACTCGCGCTGCGCGCTCAAACAGTCCTCGCGAAGCTCACCCACCCAACCGCCCCTCAAAGGCGCGCCCTGATTGGTCTCAGAGCGTATGCCCGCCGGAGCCTCTTATTCTGCCAATCCCCGGACTGGTCACACGTGTTTCGAAACCTGCTCCGATACAAGGCGGCTCTCGGATGGTGTGCCCGAATCAATCAGGCCATGCCCAGCGCAGGGAAAATCTTCAAAGGCTTTCGCGAGGACTGTCTGAGCGCAGCGAGTTCCGCAGCGTTGAAGATTTTCCCGGAGCTATGGTCGATTCGGGCGCGCCACCCGACAGTCACCGGACCAAGCACACCGAACCCCAATCACCTACGCGATCAGGACAGCCAACGACCGAGCGGCGTCTTCTCCCACATGAAGCTCATAAACTTTTTCATGCCTTCCGCATCTTCAGTGGTCTTCGGATACGCACCCTGCAACTTGCCGGTGGATTTATCGCTGATGATCGGCTGCGCAAACGTGTAGCTGCGCAAACCGGTAATTCCGTTCACCTGACCGACACCGGATGCCTTGCGGCCACCAAAAGGCGCCGAGGAAATACCATAGGCCACCGCCATATCGTTGACGCTGACACCACCGGTGTCGATGCGGGTAGCGAGGGCGATGCCCTTGTCGACATCCTTGGTCCAGACATTGCCGTTCAACCCGAACTCGCTGTCATTGGCCAGACGCAGGGCCTCTTCTTCATCTTTCACTTTTACCACGCACAGAACCGGACCGAAGGTTTCATCGCGCATAATCTTCATATCGTGATTGACGCCGGTGATCACGGTCGGCTTGTAGTACAGCCCCGCCAATTCGGTGTTGCGCTCGCCGCCGCAGTGAATGGTTGCGCCGTTGGCTTTGGCGTCGTTCACATGCTCTTCGATAATCGTCATCTGGCGATCCCAGAATACCGCGCCGACATCTTCTTCGTAGCCGAGTTCAGCGCCCTGACGCAGTGCCTTGGTGCCCGCGATTACTTTTTCCAGAAATTCGTCGTAGACCTCTTCCACCACGTAGATACGCTCGGTACCGCAGCAGTAGTGCCCGGTATTCATGCAGGAGCCGGAGATTGCGCCGGCAACCGCGCGGTCGATCGCGGCATCGGCGCAGACAATCATTGCGTCCTTGCCGCCGAGTTCCAGCGAACAGGGGATCAACTGCCGGCCGCAGGATTCGGCGACCAGACGGCCGGTGCGAACGCTGCCGGTAAAGGCAATTTTATCAACGCCGCATTCAACCAATGCGGCACCGGTCTGGCCGTCGCCCATCAGATTCTGCAGCACGCCGTCGGGCAGGCCCGCTTCCTTGAAAATGCTCTCCACCAGCGCGGTTGAATACGGCGTCACTTCAGAGCCCTTCAGCAGCACCGCATTGCCGGCGACCAGCGCCTGCATGCTCGGCACGATGCCTAGCACAAAGGGACCGTTCCACGGCACGATCACGCCGACTACGCCCAGCGGCTTGTAGACGATTTTCAGTTTCTTCATCATTTTCATAATGCCGGGCACGGGACGCTTTTCATCGCCGAGGGCTTTTTTCGCGTGCTTGGCGTAATAGGTCAGCGCATCACAGGGCGAGTAAACCTCCATTGCCAGCGCATCAGAACGGGATTTACCGGTTTCCCGAACGACCACGTCAACAATTTCATCCTGGCGCTTGAGTATGACTTTGACGGCGCGGCGCAACACATCAGCACGCTCCTCGATCGGCAATGCGGCCCAGGCCGGCTGTACCTGCCGCGCTTTTGCCAGCGCAGCTTTCACGTCATCGTCGTTGGCACACACCAGTTCGCCGGTCGGTTGCAGATCGATCGGGCTGCGCAGCTGATAAACGCGGCGGGCGCTATCGGTGGATTCAATTGCTTCGTAAATAGACATGAGAGCCTCGGTGGATGACGAAATTCGGAGGGCGGACTCTATAACAGACGGCGGGCCAGCACTATTACAGTGACTTCACCTGTGCAGGTCCGATTCGGCCATTGAAATCCTGAACCGCGGCGATATGTACATAAGGTCTGCTTATCGACATGATGTCGGTCCGGATCGGAGTGACAATCGGGCCAAAAACCCTGACAATCATCGCCCGCATAATTAACAATAACCCGAATCGCGAGCCCTCTCGCTACATCAAAGGAGCACTCTATGAACTATTTCGTCACCGGTGGCACCGGTTTTATCGGCCGTTTTTTGATCGAGAACCTGTGCAAACGCGACGCCAAGGTTTATGTACTGGTCCGCGAAGCCTCCTTGGGCAAGCTCGATCGCCTGCACGAGCTGACCGGCACGGACGACCAACAAGTCATCGGTGTGGTCGGTGACCTCGGCGC
>JBFJYC010000142.1:0-8050 GCA_041622815.1 Spongiibacteraceae bacterium
ACCCAAATGGGCTATGCCCGGACCTAACCCCATAAAACACTGGCGAACACCGGGGCTAGTGCGTAGGGATCTGCCCTTATTAGCCAAATCACACTCGTCATGATTCGGTGCGCCGTGAAACTAAATCCTTTAAAAAAAATCAAGCCAAAACTCGGGTGCAGCAATAATTCAGACAAAAAAAACCGGGCAATAGCCCGGTTTTTTTTGCGGAGGACGTTTACAAAATCGGCGCGATGACCAGCGACACAATCGCCATCACGTTGATCAGAATATTCATCGACGGACCGGAGGTATCTTTGAACGGGTCACCAACGGTGTCACCGACGACGACTGCGGCATGGGTTTCAGAGCCTTTGCCGCCCAGATTGCCTTTCTCAACATACTTCTTGGCGTTGTCCCAGGCGCCACCGGCGTTGGCCATCATCAAAGCCAGCAGCACACAACCGAGCAGACCACCGCCGAGCAGACCGCCCAGCGCCTCGGCACCGAGAATAAAACCAACCAATGGCGGTGCCGAGACGGCAATCACGCCCGGCAAGATCATGCGTTTGAGTGCGGCCGTTGTCGCAATGTCAATACAGCGTTCGTTATCGGGCTCACCGGTGCCCTCCAACAGACCGGGGATCTCGCGGAACTGCCGGCGGATTTCGTGAATCATATCGAACGCAGCGTCACCGACCGCGGTCATGGTAATTGAGGCGATCAGGAACGGAATCACACCGCCAAGAAACATGCCCACCAATACATCGGGGTTGCCGAGATGCAGGGTAAAGGTCGGATCCTTGTGCTGCATGACTTCGACAAACGCCGCGATAATGGCCAATGCCGCCAGCGCCGCCGCACCGATGGCGAAGCCCTTACCTATCGCCGCTGTGGTGTTACCGAGCTCATCGAGCGAATCGGTAATCGCCCGCGTGTCCTCGCCGAGGCCGCCCATTTCGGCGATGCCACCGGCGTTATCCGCGACCGGGCCGTAGGCATCAATCGCCATCGTCATGCCGACAGTGGAGAGCATCCCGACCGCGGCGATTGCCACGCCATACAGGCCGACCAGACTGGTAGAAATATAAATAATCGCGCAGATCGTGAGCACCGGGATCATCACCGACTGCATACCGACCGCGAGCCCGGTAATCATTACCGTCGCCGCACCGGTTTCACCGGACTTGGCAATTTTTCGAACCGGCGCACCGGAGGTGTAGTACTCGGTAATCAGGCCGATAATGATGCCGCCAACCGCGCCGACCAAGACCGCATACCAGACCTTGAGATCGATGCCGATCGCCCTCACCAGTAATCCGGCCGCGATAATAAATAATACCGAGGCACCGATAGTTCCGATGCGCAGCGCGACTTCCGGCGATTTCGACGACATCGCTTTCACCAGCATGATCGCCAGAATCGAGCAAACCAGGCCGACTGAGGACAGTGCCAGCGGCAGGAACATCAGCGATTGCGAGGAGCCCAGCGTGCCGGCGACCATGGTCGCCGCAATGGCGATAGAGGCGATCATTGCGCCACAGTAGGATTCGAAAATATCCGAACCCATACCCGCCACATCGCCGACGTTGTCACCGACGTTATCGGCGATCACTCCCGGATTACGCGGGTCGTCTTCGGGAATACCGGCTTCGATCTTCCCGACGAGGTCGGCACCGACGTCCGCGCTCTTAGTGAAAATCCCGCCGCCGACACGGGAGAACAATGCCACCGATGACGCCCCCATACCGAAGCCATGGATATAGTGCACCGAATCAGGGTTGCCGCCAAAGTACCAATACAGACTGCCGAGACCGACCAAACCCAGCGAGGCAACACACAAGCCCATGATTGAACCGCCGAAAAATGCGACTGTCAGCGCCTCACTCGCACCCTGCTCGTGGGCCGCTGCGGTACAGCGCACATTCGCCTGCGTCGCCGTATACATGCCGATGTAGCCGGCAAGCGCGGAGGCGACCGCGCCGACCAAAAATGACAGCGCGGTATTCGGGCCGAGACCGGGGGTAAAAAACAGCACAACCAGCAGCACCCCGGCGAAGATCGCCAGCATTTTGTATTCGCGGTGCATAAACACCATCGCGCCTTTGTGGATTTGTTCGGCGATTTTGACGATCACCTCGGGGCCGGTGGGGTATTTTTTAACAATACCGAAGATGACAAAGGCGCAGATCAAGCCAATGACACCCAGCAACGGCGGATAGAAAAAGAACTCACTCATTCGACACCCCTGATTTCTATTTTGAAAGTTATAAACAGGTAGGTTTAAGCACCGTAAGTTATAAACCTCCGGTTCGCGGATTGCAAAAAGGATTACACAATGAATGGCGCGAACTGCGCGGGTCAGCCGAGGTCCTGATCCATATTCAGCGACGGGGAATCGTCGCGGGGGCGCCCGACAATACGCGACGGCACGCCGGCGACCGTGGTATGTGCCGGTACATCTTCGAGCACCACACTGCCGGCAGCGATCTTGGCACCGTCACCAACATGGATATTGCCCAGCAGTTTCGCGCCGGTGCTGATCAGCACGCCGTTGCCCACCGTCGGATGACGTTTCTCGCGAGCATTGCCGCAGCCACCGAGGGTCACCGAATGCAGCATCGATACATTGTCACCGACCTCGGCGGTCTCCCCGACCACCAGACCGGTGGCGTGATCTACCATCAACCCGCGGCCCAGACTAGCCGCCGGGTGAATATCCACATCAAAAGTCGTGGAAATACGATTCTGTAGAAACAGTGCAAGCGGTCGCCGGTTCTCGCCCCACAACCAATGGGCCAGCCGCCAGGCCTGCACTGCCTGAAAGCCTTTGAAGTAGAGCAGGGGGATGCAGTAATGATCACAGGCCGGGTCCCGTTCAAAATGCGCGCAGCTATCGGCCACCGCCGCCGCGACAATTTCCGGCTCGGCTTCATAGGCATCGATAGCCACTTCCCGCAGCAGCATCGCCGGCACCGCGTCGCAGCCTAATCTGGCGGCGATGTGATAACCCAGCGCCGAGGCAAAGCTGTCGTGATTGAGAATCGCAGCGTGAAAAAAGCTTGCCAGCACCGGCTCAGCCGCACTGAGCTGCTTCGCCTCTTCGCGGATATGACGCCATAGTTCGGCGGTGTCTGGCGATAGTCCCGTCATCGTTACCCCTTGAGATCAGGGGTCGATAGTACCGCGTCCGCGGTGGCATAACAGGCCCGGTCGACATCGACAAAGCGCGCATAAATCTCGCCCCAGATTCCCTGCACCGTCTCTCTCAACGCCAACGACTCATCCGCAAGCACTGCGGCGCCGAGCAGTTCCGGCTTCAGGGCGGCGTGATAGCGCGCAGCCAGCGGCGCATAACTCAGATGCCAACGCTCCGGCGCGATGCCGCCCTGATCGAGAGCATAGGGCCGGACAAAGCCGTGGCTATCACCCCGCGCGATGACTTCGTCCAACCAGCGATGCATCGGCCCGAAGACGCCGTCATCCGCGACCTCCTCGGGCGTCAACTGCACCTGATAAGCCGCATCGATGGTGCCTGCGTCAATCACATCCACCTCGGTACCCCAATGATGCCTGGAGGCACCGGGCAACGCCGACCACCGCAGTATCGCCCGGACAAGTTCCGCATCGGAGCAGTCAGCGATATTCAGCGGCTCACCGCTGTCATTCAGAACCGGCCGCTGTCCGGCGGCCTTGCCGTTCCAGATCGCCAGCTGCCTTGAATAATCACGAAACCCGCTGACCGGTTGCAAATCAAAACCCGCCGCCCGCGCGTCGCGCTGCAGCGCCCGGAAGGGTGCCACGATCTGCCGGTGCACCGGCGTGGCCAGCCGGTCAAAGTCGATATGCGTGCTGGTTTTGCCGGTGAGTTCGCCGATCGTCAAATCGGTGGGCAATATTGTCAAAACGCGGCCTTTGGGCGTATGAGAATGCCCTGTATCATACGCGCCCTCTCCCTTATGGCCTATTGCACGCTATGTCGGCACATACCAAAAAGATCGGCCTCGCACTCGGCAGCGGCTCCGCCCGTGGCATGGCCCATATCGGCGTCATCGAGCGCCTGTCAGAACTCGGCTTGGAGCCCGACATCATCGTCGGCACCTCGGTCGGTGCGATTATCGGCGCCTGCCACCAGCGCGGTGGCCTGTCTCACTTCCGCGAGTGGATTGCGGGCCTTACCAACTCAGATGTCATCCGCTATATGGATGTCAATCTGCTCGGCAGCGGCGGCGGCCTCGCCAACGGCACCAAGCTGATGGAGTTTATGATCGACAGCTACGGCAACCCCGATATCGAGGAGATGGAAAAACCCTTCGCCGCCGTCGCGACCGACCTCTATTCCGGCCGCGAGATCTGGCTGCAGACAGGCCCGCTCTGGAATGCGGTCCGCGCTTCAATGGCGCTGCCCGGCATGCTGACACCGGTGTCCCATGCCGATCGCTGGCTGGTGGACGGCGGACTGGTTAATCCGGTGCCGATTTCAGTGTGCCGGGCGCTGGGTGCTGACCTGATCATCGGCGTCAACCTGAATGCTGATTTGTTGCGTAGCGCGGCGGCAGGCAAATACAAAAAACCGCAACGCGATGCCGTTCCGGTGCGGGTCGACCGCGCGATTGAAGAAGAGATAAAGGAGGATGAAGACCAGTTTTCATCACTGGCGCGCTTTACCGCCTCCATCAAGGACGCCGCGGCGAACCTCTGGAGTAGCGGCAGCGACGGCGACAAGAAGTCGCAACCGCCGGGCACTCTGAACGTGATGATGAACACCATCAATATCATGCAGGACCGGATCACCCGCAGCCGGCTCGCCGGCGAACCCGCCGATATCATGCTGTCGCCGCGGCTGGGCAATTTCGGGCTGATGGAATTCGACCGCACCGAAGAGGCCATCGAGGAGGGACGCCGGGCCGTAAACCGCATGATTCCGACACTCAGACACATGCTGGAGCTTGAATCCGGCTTCCCCGAACTGACTGACAAACCCGTTACGGATAAACACTAGCCCCGGATCACCCCGCAAAGTGGTACTAATTCACAGTAAACCTAGTACAAATATCTAGGTGTAGTCACTATTATGGCCGCGTATCGAAGATGACTTATGCATTTTGCATAGTCATTTCACAGGAAATTGAGATGAAAACATTTATTAAACAAGCACTTATCGCGACCGCCTTCGCAGCACTGCCGCTTGGCGCCAGCGCCGCGCAGCTGGCCTTTGACCTGTTTGCTGACGACAGCGGCAATCCTGGCGGCGGCGAGCACGGCGTTGCCGACGGCACCCGCTACCAATTCGATGGGCTTTGGGTCGGATTCAGCGCCAGCTCCACAGTGGGTGAAGGTTATGCTTACTTCGACAAAGGTCAGGCAGGGCTCGGCGTCTGTGCAACGCTCGACAGCAGCGCGCAGTGCACCCCCTCCAACGACGACAACCTGACCACCGGCGAAGAGCTGACCCTGACATTCTGGACCAGCAAGACAGGCAGTGAAATGGTCGCGGTGATACTGGAGAACTTGCGGTTTCGCGATGCCGACCACAATGACATCACCGACAACACCTATCTGCTCAATGGCGTGGAGCGGCTGATGTCGGACGCAACACCGACGCTGGCCAGCACCACGTTCACATTCGGCTACGGTGGCAGCAACGCGAATCAATATTATTTGCGCGGTTCGACCGGCACCGCGATTGTGCCTGAGCCGTCGGCGCTGCTGATGCTGCTCACCGGCATGATTGGTGTCGGCATCGCGCGCAAGCGCGCCAAAGCCTGATTACTGCTAAATCCACCGCCGCTGCAAACCCGGCGGCAACAAAAAAAGGCGATATTACTATCGCCTTTTTTTATGCCCGCGATTTCATCAGTCCACGGCCAAAGTGCTCAAAACCGGGAGGCGGCGGCTCAGTTTTACTTCCCGCGTCGATATGTCGGCACCGTAGGCGATAACCTCCACCCCGACGCTGATGGCGGTATTGAGCTGTTGCGCATACACCGGGTCGATATCCTCAGCGGCGGCGACCGAGGTGATGCCGGTATGCAGACAGGCATAAAAAAGCACCGCCCTTCGCCCGCTCCGGCGGGCCGCCATTAGCGCATCCAGATGGCGGGTGGCGCGCTGGCTCACCGCATCCGGAAAGCGGCCGCCGTCCGCAGTCAGCAAGGTCACACACTTCACCTCCACCAGACACTCCTGCCGCTTATTGCGTAATAAGAAATCGATACGCTCACCATTCTCCAGCTGGAACTCGCGCAGAATGTGCGGATAACCGTGCAACTCCGGGATCAGATCAGCCAACAACGCCTCCTCCAGCAACCGGTTAGCCTGGACTGAATGAATCCAGATCAGGTCGCCCGCCGCCGACTCCGCCATGACCCATGTCCAGCAGTACTTTCGCTGCGGATTCTTATGAAACTGCAGCCATACCCGGCTGCCGTGCTCGGCGCAGCCGGTCATGGCGCCGGTGTTGGGGCAATGCACGGTTGTCACTTCGCCATCCGGAAACTCGACATCGGCAAGAAAACGCTTGTAGCGCCTGATCAGGCGCGCCTCAACGAGGGGCTCCGGTTTCATCGTATTTCGCTTACCTTAAATCAAAAAACGGGGGTGCAGACGACCACTGCCTGAATGCTATATTCAAACCCACCACAGACGCTTAAATCCACTATGAACTTATTTTCCCTCAAATCTACACTCGTTTGCGCATTGCTATCACCGCTGTTGCTCAGCGCCGCGGAGCCGGATCATGCGGAACTGCCGGTCTTCGAGGTCGGCGCTGGTATCGGTGCGCTGGCGCTGCCGGATTACATCGGCGCCGATGAAGAACAATTTTATGCCGCGCCGATCCCGTGGTTTGTGTACCGGGGCAAGCGTTTTCGCGCTGACCGCAGCGGCCTGCAGGGCCTGTTCTATTCCGGCGACGGCGTTCGCCTCGACCTGAGTTTTTCCGGCTCGGTGCCGGTCGACAGCGATGACAATGCCGTGCGGCGTGGCATGGCGGATTTGGATCCCGGCTTTGAAGTCGGGCCGAGCCTGAATATCGACCTGCTGCAACAGGACAGTCACCGGCTGCAGGCACTGCTGCGCGCGCGGGCGCTCATGTCACTCGACGGCATCCGGTCGCACTATCAGGGCTGGATATTTAATCCGGTACTGGAGTGGTCGGTGTTGCAGTCCGCCGCTGTGGAGTGGCGATTCAGCAGCCGCATCTATTACGGCAACAGCGGTTATCACGATTTTTTCTATGGCGTCGACCCGCAGTTTGCGACCCCGACCCGGCCTGCCTACCGGGCTGAATCAGGCTACGGCGGGGTTGCCGCGCGGGTCTCGGTGAACGCGGACCTCGACCGCGACTGGCAGCTTGTATCGTCGCTGAGTTGGAGAGACATTCATGGTAGCGAATTCGACGACAGCCCGCTGGTAAAACGACAACACGGGATCTTTTTTAACGTCTTCCTGATCCGCACGTTTTACCGCTCCGGCCGCACCACCGGCGACTATCCGGAGTGACAGCGGCACGCCGGCAGCGCCATGGCGCTTGGGCTATACTGCGAACAACAACCCACAGCGGAGCGCGGTCATGTCCACAATCTATGCGTATGAAGCCGATCAGATTTCAGGTAACAAAAAGTCGCTGGCGGACTACAAAGGGCAGGTTGTGCTCATTGTGAACACCGCCAGTAAATGCGGATTCACGCCGCAGTTTGCCGGTCTGGAGAAACTGTACGAAAAATACAAAGATCAGGGTTTCACCATTATCGGCTTTCCCTGCAACCAGTTTGGCAAGCAGGATCCGGGCGACAACAGTGAGATTCAGGAATTCTGCCAGCTCAACTACGGCGTCAGCTTCCCGATGTTTGCAAAAGTGGACGTGAACGGTAAGGGCACGCATCCGCTGTTTGAGCACTTAAAAAGCGTTGCCCCGGGCGCGCTCGGCACAAAAAATATTAAGTGGAACTTTACCAAGTTTCTGGTCAACCGCGACGGCGAAGTGGTTGAGCGTTTTGCGCCGGCGACCGCGCCGGAAAAACTCGAATCGGCGGTTCAGGCCCTGCTCTGACCCGGCGCCCGTTTCGGC
>JBFJYC010000143.1:0-7947 GCA_041622815.1 Spongiibacteraceae bacterium
CGGGCTCGGCACTGGAACGCGCCGCCATGCAGCGCGGCTCAACGTGTTACCTGCCGGGTAATGTGGTGCCGATGCTGCCGGAAGGCCTCAGCGCAGAACGCTGCTCGCTGCTGCCGGAAATGGACCGCGCGGCACTGCTATGTGAAATGCATATCAGTGAGGACGGGCAGATACTGGAGTACGGCTTTGCTCAGGCACTGATCCGCTCCTACGCCAAACTGCGCTATCGAGATGTTGCCTCCCATATTGAACAACAGCACAAACTGCCCAACCCGGAGCTGACGGTACTCAACGATATCGCACAGGCACTGCTGAAGCGGCGTCGCGAACTGTTTGTGGTGATGGAAGACAAGGAAGACTTCCGCCTGATTCTGAATGAGCACAAAAAGATCGAATCTATTTTCCGCATTCAGCGCAACTGCGCGCACCGCTTGGTGGAGGAATGCATGGTCGCGGCCAACCGCTGCGCCGCCGACTGGCTCAAAGATGAAAAAGCACTGTTCGTGCGTCACGACGGCGTGCGCAGCGAGCGGGTTGAAAATCTGAAGCGCGCACTAAAGGCGGCCGCACCGGAGCTTGCCGGCACCGACTTCACCGAACTGAGCGGCTACATCGAACTCAATCACAAACTGGTTGAGGGTGAGTACACACTGCCGCTGCGAAGCATCACTTCGCGCATGTTTAAACGCGCCGAGCTGAGCGAAACCGCGGCACCGCATTTTGGTCTGGGCATGAGCAGCTACACCACTTTCACCTCGCCGTTACGCCGCTACCCGGATTTTTATGTTCATCGCTGCCTGCGCGCGAAGCTGCTGGGCACCGGCGCCGTCAAAATCGGCGCCGCTGATATCGCCGGCGTACAGGCCGCTATCGACAGCGGCCGCGCCGCCGCCAACGAAACCGAAGAGCGCCTCAAGTGCCAGTATATGGCGACGCAGCTCGGCAATAGCTTTGACGCGCATATCACGCAAATCAACAGCGGCGGCTTTACCGTCAAACTTGATGACAACGGCATTACCGGCTATGTCGACTCCCGCTCGATCAAAGACAAGCTGAAATTCAACCCCGACCAGCTCACTCTGACCGGTAAGAAGCATTACTTCCAGCTTGATGCGCCGCTGCGGGTAACGCTCAGTGAAATCGGCGACAACGGCCGCAGGATCAGTTTTGAACTGGCCGAGCCGGCGGCAGCGGCTGCCGACTCCGCGGCGCCTGACACCGCGGCCGCACCCGACAGCGCCTGCTAAAAAGTGGCGTTGCGCGGCGTCCGTGGAAAAGGAATGACGTCGCGGATATTGTCCATACCGGTCACATAGTTCAGCAAGCGTTCAAAGCCAAGCCCGAACCCTGCATGGGGCACGGTGCCGTAACGGCGAAGGTCCCGATACCAATTCAGTGACTGCGGCGCGATGCCGGCTTCGATCATGCGCGCGTCCAACTGCTCCAGACGCTCTTCGCGCTGGGCACCACCGATAATTTCACCGATGCCCGGTGCCAGCACATCCATGGCGGCAACAGTTTTGCCGTCATCATTGCAGCGCATATAGAACGCCTTTATGTCGCGCGGATAATCCGTGACGATCACCGGACCGCCGACATGGGTTTCACACAGGTAACGCTCGTGTTCACTCTGCAAGTCCCGCCCCCACTGCACGGGGAATTCAAATTTCTGCTTCGCTTTTTCCAGCACCGCAACGGCATCGGTATAGCTGATGCGCTCAAAAGGCGCTTCTGTAAGCCGGGTCAGTCGCTCGATTAACTGCTTGTCGATGAACTCGTTGAAGAACTCAAAATCTTCGGCATTGTTATTCAGCACCTGCTTACAGATGCTGCGCAAAAAGTCTTCGGCCAGCCACGCGTTGTCATTGAGATCGTTAAAAGCGACCTCCGGCTCGACCATCCAGAACTCGGCGAGATGGCGGCTGGTATTGGAGTTCTCGGCGCGAAAAGTCGGACCAAAGGTGTATACCTTTGACATCGCCAGACAGTAACTCTCGGCATTGAGCTGCCCCGACACCGTCAGAAAGGCCTCAGTACCGAAAAAGTCCTGAGAAAAATCAGCTTTGCCGCTTTCGGTCAGCGGCGGATTGACCGCATCCAGTGTCGACACCCGGAATAACTCACCGGCCCCCTCGCAATCCGAGGCGGTAATCAGCGGTGTGTTGACCCAATAAAATCCGTTGTCGTGAAAGTAGTTATGAATGCTATTCGCCAGCGAGCTGCGCACCCGCGTAATTGCGCCGATGGTATTGGTGCGTGGCCGTAAGTGCGCCACGCCGCGCAAAAATTCAAAGCTGTGACGCTTTTTAGCGATGGGATAGGCATCCGGATCATCGACCCAACCCGTCACCTGTACCGACGACGCCTGAACTTCCAGAGACTGCCCCTTACCCTGCGACTGCACCAACTCACCGCTGGCCACGACTGAACAGCCGGCGGTTAAATGCAGCACCTCTGACGCATAATTTTCGAGCTCGCCCGGCACCACAACCTGAATGGCCCGGTGACAACTGCCGTCGTGTAGCGCAATAAAGGAAAAACCACCTTTGGAGTCGCGACGCGAGCGCACCCAGCCGCGCACCACAACCTGTGTCCCGGTCTCGACTTCGCCGCTCAGTGCAGTCGCAACCGAATAAACGTTTGCCGGCATTACAAAAACTTCCGGCCGACTAAATCTTCAGACAACGTCCACAGCTGCGCCGCCTTGCCCGCATTCAGTGCCCAGGGCGCGGTGCCGCCGACATCATCCGGTTCAGCTGCGGCGATCTGACAATCCTCCAGATATAGACCGCCACGACCGGCCAGGTCCGGCGTGGTTGCCGCCCATACCGTGGTCGCGGCGCCGTTTGGAACTTCCTTAAATTTGAAGCCGGTGCTGGCAGAACGGTCCATCAGATTTTTCATATCCTGCTCGGTCAGATAACGCCCCAGATCGGTACCGATTGCACCGGGGTGTACTGCATTCGCGGTAATGCCGCGGGCGGCCAGCCGGTTATTCAGCTCAATAGAGAAATGAATATTCGCCGTTTTCGACTGGCCGTAGGCGATCCACTTGTCATACTCGATGTGCTCAAAGTTCGGGTCATCGAGGTCGGTGTCGGCGAACTTGTGCGCCGCTGAACTCAGGTTGACCACCCGACCGCCATCGACCAGCGCATCCGCCAGCAGACCGGTAAAGAAGAAGTGTCCCAGGTGGTTGGTGGCAAACTGCATCTCGTGGCCGCGGCTGTTGCGCTGCAGCGGACAGGCCATGACGCCGGCATTATTAATCAACAAATCGATCGGCTTGTTACGGGCCAGATACTCAGCGGCGGCAGCGGCGACCGAGTCGAGCTCGAACAAATCCAGCAACAAGATATCGGGCTGCGCCTCGGGCGAAGCTGCGCGGATCTCATCGCACACCAGCTGCGCTTTAGCGGCATCCCGCGCAACGATGGTAACGGTCGCACCGCGCAATGCTAAAACCCGGGCGGTTTCGCGGCCCAAGCCGGCGGCGGCACCGGTGATGACCGCGTGCTTGCCGGTCAGGTCAATCCCCTCGGACACATATTCTGCGGTGTACGCCCAACCCGGATTTTGCTCAGCCACTGGTCTCTCCTTTTCTGGTAATTGTTGCCAAAATCGCTGCACACCTTGACCGAATCATCCGCCGCCTTCAAGCGGCAGACCGATAGCCCCGAAAATTACAGCAATGTAATTCCCAAGCCATTATGGAGCCTGCTTAACGGACAGGTTAACGGGCCGTAATAAATCACGCATCTATATGATATTAAAGGATTTATATAAGTAAACCCAATGTAACCTCTGAGTCTTTCGGCACGACTTTGTGACGGCTGTCTCAACTTGCCTGTAATCCAAAAAAAGGTAGCGCTTCGTACACTTATCTCCGTTGACAAGACAAACCCAAAGGAGCAAATCATGTCACAAGTAAACAATGTTGAATCAGAAATCACCGCTAGCGATATTGCTGCCGAAGCTGCACGCTTCAGTGTTGTCTCAGCACTCGTGACCGGTCTGATCTACTGCATCGCGCTGCTGGTTTAATCGCGACGCGTATATCATTACAGGATCGTCGGGGAAGCAGCGCGGCAGGTGTTGTATGCTGCTGCGCTTAATTAGCCCGGGAGTCGATCATGGAACAGTTAAAAGGACACCAGTACCTCCTTTTAGGTACGCTGCGTAAAAACGGAAACTTCGTTGATACGCCGGTATGGTTTGCCGAAGACGGCAATGACATCTACATCTTTTCCGCCGGCAACGTCGGCAAAGTGAAGCGTCTGCGCAACTTTAAAGATGCCCGCGTTGCACCCTGCACCGCACTGGGCAAGCAGCTCGGTGATTTCATCGATGCCGAAGCCATCCTTCTTACCACCGAAGTCGAAAAAAAGATCGCCCATCGCGCGCTGGTCAAAAAGTACGGCTTTCTGATGCGCAGCGGTGACTTCTTTGCAGGACTGACCGGACGCAAAAAAACGCGGGAATATATTCGGGTTAATCTGAAGTAGCATCTGGGTTTGGTGCCAATAGCCCGCCGGCACGTACAGCAGGATTTACATCTGCGACCGGTCGCAAAATTCCGGCCTGAACGATTAGCGCTGCGAAACTCGCAAAAAGCGCTCAGACAGTCCTCGCGAAGCCTAATCGCCCATTCCGGAATTTATGGCGCGCCCTGACTGGTCTCAGATATAAATCCTACTATCCGCGCCTACCATCAAACCAGCAACAAGAATTCTACTCAGCCAAAGGCACTCTCATAGGCTGCGGTCGGAGACATTGTGCGAATCAATCAGGCCATGCCTTAGCGGCGGAAAAACCTTCAAAGGCTTTCGCGAGGACTGTCTGAGCGCAGCGAGTTCCGCAGCGTTGAAGGTTTTTCCAGAGCTATGGTCGATTCGCGCGGTGTCTGCGATCGCAGCCGGATCGCCGGCAACTAAACCCGAACAACCAGATGCACATAGCGCCCCAACTGCCAAAACGGCTCGCGGTCACCGTAGGTCCACTCGATTTCCAGAATATCCTCGAAGCTGCGCTGGTCCCGCAACTCGCGGCGCAGCACATCCCAGGCACAACGGATGCCCCGCTTCGATATCACCGCGCCACCCAGATTCAGAACCTCAGATATCACCTCCTCCGGCAACAGCGGATTCGGCGGTGTCAGACCGCCGGCATCGCCGGCGAAATCTTCCGCCATGAGCTTCTTGTAATTGCCTTTGCTCATATCGTTGAGGATCAGGCCGTTGCGGTTGTAGAACATCAGCGACAGGGCCCCACCCGGCTTGAGCAGCGCAAAAAGGTGTGACAGGGATGCCAGCGGCTGCGCGAGCCACTCCAGCACCGCGTGACACACCACCAGATCATAAGCGCCCTGCTGTTCCGGAACCGCGGCCAGTGATTGCAGCGATCCATGATGGTAAGTCAGCTGCGCATGTTCGCCCGACTGTGCCCGCGCGGCGTCGAGCATATTCGCCGACAGGTCATTCAGCAGCAACGCATGGCCCTGCTCTAGTAACTTGCGGGCAAACTGACCCTGACCACCGCCGGTATCCGCGCAGGCGAGCGGCGTACCGCCGGTTACTTCCGGCAACACCGCCAGCAGGTCACGCCACACCAGCGCCAGCCGCAGACGGCCTTTGACCGAGCCGTAGATACGTTCACCGAAGCGGTCGGCAAGGTCGTCGAAATTGGTGTCGGCGGTAGTGCGGTTCAAACCGCGGCGGGGCTTTCGCGCAACATTTCGGCAACCAGAAAAGCGAGCTCCAGTACCTGATCGCCGTTCAGGCGCGGATCGCACTGAGTGCGGTAGCGCTCTTTCAAGTCGGCGTCAGAAATCGCATAGGCGCCGCCGGTGCACTCGGTCACATCCTGGCCGGTCATTTCCAGATGCAAGCCACCGGCATGGGAGCCCTCGGCCTTGTGCACCTCAAAAAAGGTTTTAATCTCGTCAATGATGGCATCGAAGGAGCGGGTTTTCAGACCCGAGGATGAGTTCACTGTATTGCCGTGCATCGGGTCGCAACTCCAAACCACATTCAGGCCTTCGGCGGCAATGCCGCGAATCAGTGCCGGCAAGCGGTCGCCGAGCTTTTCCGCACCCATTCGCGAGATCAGTGTCAACCGGCCCGCCTCGTTCTCAGGATTGAGAATCGACGCCAGCTGCCTGATGTCATCGACACTCGCATCGGGACCGATTTTCACACCCAGCGGATTGTGCACACCGCGCAGAAATTCGACATGGGCGCCGTCGGGCTGACGGGTGCGCTCGCCGATCCACAGCATATGCGCCGAGCAATCAACCATATCGCCGGTGAGGCTGTCGCAACGGGTCAGCGCCTGCTCGTACGGTAACAACAATGCCTCGTGGGAGGTGAAAAACTCGGTCTGATGGATGCTCGGCGTATTCGCCGAGGTAATGCCGCACACCTCCATAAACGCCAGCGTTTCTTCAATGCTATGTGCCAGCTGTTCGTAGCGCGCCCTCAAGGGATTGTTGTTGAGGAAGCTCTTATTCCAGACATTGACCTGATGCAGGTCGACATAGCCGCCCTGGGAAAATGCACGCAGCAGATTCAGCGTGGTCGCCGACTGGTGGTAGGCCTGCAGCAAACGCGCCGGATCAGGGGCGCGGGAGGCCTCGTCAAAGTCGATGCCGTTAATAATATCGCCCCGGTAACTGGGCAATTCAATGCCGTCGCGGGTCTCGGTGTCACTGGAACGGGGCTTGGCGAACTGACCGGCGATACGACCGACTTTAACCACCGGCATGCGTCCGGCAAAGGTCAGTACGACGGCGGCTTGCAATATCACCTTGAAGGTTTCGCGGATCTTGATCGCATCCGGCTCATCAAAACTCTCGGCGCAATCACCGCCCTGCAACAGAAACGCTTTGCCTTCAGATACCCTGCCCAAATGTGTTTTCAGCGACCGCGCCTCTTCGGCGAACACCAATGGTGGCGACTTATGAATGCGCGCTTCGATTGCGCGCAATGCTGCGTCATCGGCCCATTGTGGCTGCTGTGCGGCGTCAAAATTACGCCAGCTATCAACGGTCCAGGGAGCAGAAACCGAAGCTGCGTAAGGTTTTTCTTTCAATGCTGTCATGAGTTAAGCGTCGAGATCGGGGATCAGTTGGTTTTTGAGCTTGGCAATACTGTCTTTAATGCGCAGCTTGCGCTTTTTCAGCCGCGCCACTTCCAGCTGATCGAAGAAAGCACGCTCGACCATCTTCGAAATCATATCGTCGAGCTCGCGGTGCACCTGCTCCAGCTCAGCAATCGCCTGACGTAAATCATCCGCCTCGGACATTTCACCGGCGTCATCATCAATATCGTCTGCCATATGGGTTCCGGCTAGCCTTTAGCCACTGAGTCATCAACAAAGCGCTGAATTACTTCACGCGCGTCTTCATCCATCGCTGTAAATTCGGCACCGTAACGGAAGCCGCTGGCGAGCTCTTCGCAACTTACCATGCGCGCGTACACAGGCGTCATTTTGCTGTCGAGCAGACTCAGGGTCAGCGGCAACTTGATAGACGTGAACACCGGCACATTGGCATGGGTTTCAATCGCCACGCCCTCGGCGCTGATATCCACCACCTGCCCCAGAATCGGCACCGGATCGATTAACGGGCCATCGATACGGAAAAACTCACAGCTGATATTGGTCATAACACGCAGGCTGCGGCGGAGTTCGTGACGCGGCACCTCACGATACTCCGGCGCATGGGTTGCCAGTAATTCATACAACAGCACCGGCTCGCGCTTGCCTTTAATATAAACCTTACGCGGATCACCGACATCCACCATACCGCCGGCGAGATCGCGCGTGTACTCACTGATCAGGATTTGGCCGCGCAGACTATGCGCTTCAACCCGGGCCGCCAGATTCACATGCTCACCAATCGCGGTGTACTCGCGATGATAGCGTGAACCCATTGCCCCCATCACCACC
>JBFJYC010000144.1:0-7922 GCA_041622815.1 Spongiibacteraceae bacterium
GCCGCCCCGACGCTGGCATCAAACTTATAGTGGCTGCGCAAATCAAAGATACCGACTTTCCAACCCAGCGCCTCCTGCAAGCGCGCGACAAGTTCGTCGCTGTATTCGGCGAGAGGGGCGAGGCAAACTGACATATCATCAGGCCGCCAGCCATGCTCGCGGCGGTATTCATCTGCAGACCGGCGCAAAGTCACCGCCAATTCGTTTACCAATAAATCAAAATTAGCAGGCTCCGCCTGCTCTGCGGCAACCCACTCCAGACCGCGCGGCAGCCGCTTCGCCATGTGATATTCGCCCTCGCCGTAGACAAAGACCGAGCCGGCTTTGGGCTCCATATGCAATACCACTAAATGTCCGCTTGCCGGCACCTCACTCCGCAATGCCCGGCCGATACACAGTGGCGCAATATCAACGCCGCGTAATTGCAGTGATGCCGAGCTAAACATGCTCACGATGCGCTCAAGACTGTTGCGGGACATATTGACCGCCTGAACACGCTCGACTCCCTCCGGTGACGGTGGCGCCTCGCAAACATCGAACACTAGATTTTCCGGACGGTCATCTAATTCATCGCGTAAAGTCCAGGCCAGAGAATTGCGCAATTCCTCATCATCAACGCCACTCGGGCGGGCAATGAGCAAGGCTTGATAATCAAACAACGGCAGGCACAAACCTGCCTCCCGGCCCTGCCAGCCATTGCTTTCCACCAGACTGATCAGTGCGGTCTCGCGATCGCCACGGCAGGGAAGCTCTGAATAGCTGTTAATTTCACACGCATTGGCAGACACGCTGAGATCGGCAATCGCCATGATGTCACCGACAAACGCTACACCCAGCATGTCGCGGTTGTCGGCTGCACGCCCGCGCCGGGACAAGCTTTTGAGAAAATCACCCCCGAAACCCATACCCGACTATCCGCTTATTGAGATTATTCTTAATTGAATCATTAACTTGCAGCGCTCAGGATAAGTAATCCCTCATCAAATAGCTAATTATATGACTAATCAGGCGGAAATCCTGAAGCAATTCACATTTAACGCATCGAGTCCGGTTCCGTTTGAGGTATAACAGCAACCCGAGTGGCGCCGACCGGGTTGCGGGCCATAAAAACCACAGGGTTCAGCGCGTTCCATATGACGGCATCTGAGTTCAAAGCAACAGTCGAAGCGCTCGCGGATATCCGCCAATGGCTGGACGCCCAGTTGCAGGCGGAGCTAACCGAAAATCAGGCTGATACTCTGCGGACACCGATTATCACGACGGCTACCGAATGGGTGACCAATGTGCTGCGGCATGCGTCGATTCCCGCATCCGGGATCAGGGTGGAATTTAGACGCAACGATGTTAGCGTCAATATTTGTATCAGCGATGATTCAGATAGTAGCGATCCATTTCACAACCCTGAAATCAGCCCGCTTGCGGATATTCCGCTACTGGCGACCAATGGCAGAGGACTGGCAATGATTATTGCGATGACGGACGCAGTCGAATATCAGCCGCGCTGCAGCAAACACGACAGCAACACACTCAGCCTGACATTTGGCCTGACTTAGCCGGCGACTTCTATCGGGATGACTTTATCGATGCGCAGGAACTGAAACATTTCCGCGGGTTGCCCGCGGACATTCACCAACCGAAGATTCTGCCCCTCGGCATCAAGGCGCTTAAACAGCGCGACCAGCTCGCCGATTGCGGAAGAATCAATAAACTCTACACCGCCCATATCTACCACACAGCTGGCGAGCTCTGCGGCGAGTGTTTCATCGAGTTGCGCTTTGAACGCCGCGGTAGAGCTGGCATCAAAGTCGCCCTTCAGCGCGACTTCTATTTGCTCACTCGCGCGCTCAAGCATTAATTCCATGGTACAAGTTCCGATCACTAAAGCTGGTCACCGTAGAGACTCAATATCGCCCGGCCAACGCGGTAGGATACGCGCTTTCGCCTATCAAATCACGCGTATCAGGCGACCCCTTCGGCGACCTTCCAGCCCACTGCCAATGCGGCTATATCATCTTTATCAGCGCTCTCGCGCCAGCGCGCCTCAAGCTGCTCCCTGAGCAGCCCGATCAGGACGCCGGGCCCGTTGCCGGCGCCCGCCACCGGCGCCAACATCGCCGCAAGCCCCGCATCTCCGAGACGGGAACCGTCCGCTAGTTGTAGCTCGGAGATGCCGTCGGTGGACAATAGCAGCAAATCGCCGGCGCGAAGCTGCACCTCGGCCTCGCTATAACTGGAAAGCTGAACCCCGAACATGCCCAATGCAAAGCCGCCCTCTTCGCCCAGCATTTCAACCGTGCCGTCGGCGCGCAACAGAATTGCCGGCGGGTGCCCCGCATTGCTCAGTAGCACGCGCCCGTCCGGATGCATTAGCAATAGCTGACCGGTGACATACATGCCTGTGTTGTGTGAATTCATCGCGGCATTCATGCGCTCCAGCGCCTGTGCCGGACTGACATCGAGCTCAATCTGTTCCAGCGCAGCACTAACGAGCATCGTCAGCATTGCCGAGGACACGCTATGACCCATCGCATCGCCGACAAAAACCCGCGCCGCGCCGTCTTCGGTCAATTCGGTGCGCAGCATATCGCCTGAAATCTGGTTGGCCGGCTCGAACCACGAGGCGAAGCTCCAGGGCGGTGTGTCTTCACACATCGTCATGGTGGCGGTTTGCAATTTAGCCGCTAATTCAAGCTGCGTCCGCTGATCTGCGTAGAGCGCGGACGCTTTTTTGACCGCAACCTCAGCTTCGGCACGCTCGATTTCAAGCGCCGAAGCACTGGTCGCGATTTTTGCTTCGAGATCGCGATTTTCTTCGCGCAGCAGTTCCTCGGTCAGTCTGCCGGCATCTGTCAGTACATCGAATCGGCGCTGCGTGGCGTAGAGCACGTCGAGTGCAATAACAAACAACAAATTGGCGACCACGGCGTGGGTTGTGGCGAACAGGGCCGCGTATTCTGCGGCCGGCTGCCCGGTATTGGTCACCGCATACCATAAAGCAGCTTCGCGCAGCCCGACCGCGAGCAGAGCGCCGCCCACCAGTATCCGTGCCGGCCATTGCTCGTTCAAAGCAAATAACCGAAACAGCAAATATACCGTTGCCGCATCGAGCAGCAACGTGACGGTGATTAAAAGAGATTGTTCCAATTTTCGGCTAACTTGGTCGGCGTAAGCCGAATACTATTATGTACTGCGGTGCATTTGGCAAACGCAGCGCTGCGTCAGGACACTGTGTGTGGGATATCCTTGAGCTTGTCCTGAACAACGAGCAACTTATCGAGTTTCTTCTCGAACACTTCAACCACCGCAGGATCAAAGTGTGAGCCGCTTTGATCGCGGATCAGCTGAACCACCTTTTCCATCGGCCAGGCATCTTTATAGCAGCGTTTACTCGCCAAAGCGTCGAACACATCAACCAGCGCCACAATTCTGCCCATAATCGGTATGTCTTCGCCCGCCAAGCCCTTCGGATAACCGCTGCCGTCCCATTTCTCGTGATGCGAACCGGCGATTTCGGCCGCGGCCTGCAACAATGGCAGCTCTTGGGAAGCGAACATCATTTGGCCAATCTGCGCATGGGTACGCATGATACGAGACTCATCTTCGGTATGACGGCCCGGCTTGCATAATATGGAGTCTTCGATCGCGATTTTACCTGCGTCGTGTAACGCCGACGCGACATAAATCGTCTCGACATCCTCCGGCGGTAGTCCGTATGCCTCAGCCAGAATCTTACTGAACTCACACACCCGGCGAACATGATTGCCAGTTTCCTTAAAGCGCCATTCGATCGCCTCACTCAGCATAATCACAAGCTCGCGCTGGGTCTTTTCAAGCTCGCGTTTCATGCCGAGGTTTTCCATCGCTATACTGGCATTGCGATGAAAAAGCTTGATCAGATTTTGATCCAGCATTGCGTGCGCTCTGTCACAGCTAACGTACATCACCATTTTTTCACGCGTACTGGTTTCAAAATAGCCGACAAAACTTTGATCTTCGAAAAAACTTTGTCTGCTCTGCCGCGCCTTGCGGATTGAATCAAACACCTCCGGCCCGACTACCTTCTCCGCCTGCATACCGATCATCGCACCGAAATCACCCTCAGCGGCAAGCACCGGTAATTCATCATTCACGCAATCGATAACAATACCAGAGCCGGGTACGCTGTCGCGTGACTGGCTGACAAATAGCTTGCTGCATAACTGCTGCAGCATGACAGGGGGGAAATCGTCGATAACACCGAGTGAGAAGACGACTGCCGAGCCATCTATAACATTTTCGAGGCCGCGACGACTCGCTTCCAACTCGGTAATCGCCTGATAGGATTTCAGGCCGGTGTACACCACCGTAAATAGCTTTTTAGAGGTGAGTTCTGTTTTTTCTTTGTAATCGTTAATGTCGTAACGCCGAATGACATCACGCTCAGGTGCCTGCCCGGGCTGGCCGGTGCGGAGCACGATTCTCACAAAAGGATTGTCTAGTTCCTCACGGATATCTTTGACGACACGCAGGCCTGCATGATCGTCTTCCATCACCACATCGAGCAGCATTAATGCAACGTCTGAACGTTCGCGCATAATCCGGCTGGCTTCCGCGCCGGTATAGGCGTGAACAAACTCCAGCGTTCGCCCGTCATACTCAAAGTCGCCAAGCGCTAATTTGGTTACATCGTGAATTTCTTTTTCGTCATCGACGATCAGCACCACCCAACGCTCAGACGAGCCCTCGGCACCGGACACATCCTCACTATCATCAAATAGCAGTAAATCATCGTCCATCGCGGACTCGCCCATTGAAGATCTCCGTACCTGCTCTGCGACTGAGGACTACCCTGTCCAAGAATATAAACTGCCAGACCATGCTAAGACATCACTGACTGATTGTCATTATAAGTACCTATACGTCGCCATAGCACTTTTCACGAATGCCCATGTGTTGGATCAGGTTCCACCTCAGTCCCTGCCAAATCCCTGCGGCCCGCTCCCTGTATGGCTTACTCTGTGTTTCAATGTTCGCGTACCCATTATTATCATTAGCCATATGCCTGCCTACCCCCGACTAACGCATATCCTGTTAACAGCCCTGCTGGTGCTGATTGCAGCCCCGATTACGGCATCCGAACAGACCGCGCCGGAAGAGAGTCTTCATACTGACTTCGCCCTGGATCGCGGCAACAATTTTCTCGGCTCGCCGATTCAACGCGGCACTATGGCCCGCCGGGAGTGGTCTGCCGCACAACCATTGGCCGGACTGGCGCTACCCTCCGCTGTACTGGTTGCCGCCGGCAAGACACCGGGCCCGACCGTATGCCTGACCGCTGCTGTGCACGGCGACGAACTCAACGGTGTCGAGATTATCCGCCGTATTATGTACAGCCTCGATGCCGCGGAAATGAACGGCACCGTGATCGGCGTACCGATCGTCAATATGCATGGCTTCAGGCGTAGCTCCCGCTACCTGCCGGACCGACGCGACCTGAATCGCTACTTCCCCGGCAACCCCAACGGCAGTTCCGCATCCAGAATTGCACACTCGTTTTTCAATGACGTTATCCGCCATTGCGACTGGTTAATCGATATCCATACCGGCTCATTTCACCGGACAAATCTGCCACAGCTACGCGCCGACCTGAGCAGCGAAGCAATCACTACACTGAGCCAACATTTTGGTGAGCTGGTCGTACTTCACAGCCCGGGCGCTTCCGGCACGTTGCGCCGGGCCGCGGCGGCGGCAGGTGTGCCGGCAGTAGTGATTGAGGCCGGAGAACCCTTGCGCTTGCAGCCCGAAGCCGTAGCCCAGGGTGTACGGGCGATTCGGGTCGCGCTACAGCGTCTCGGCATACTCAACGGCAGCGTCAGCTCAGAGGCCAAGCAGCCGGTATTTTATCAATCGATTTGGCTGCGGGCGGAGCAGAGCGGCGTGTTAATCAGCGATGTAGAGCTGGGCAAAACCGTACGCAAAGGTGACGTACTCGGCACTGTCACCGACCCGATCACGAACCAGCAAACACAGATTACTGCGCCGCGCCGCGGTCGGGTGCTGGGTATGGCCCTGAACCAAATGGTGATGCCGGGTTTCGCCGCGTTTCATCTCGGTGTAGATGAATCCGGCAGCGCGCTGGCAAGCCGCGAAGTGGCACGCCGGGTTGCGGACCAGGCACTACAACCGGTACGCGAAGCGATTGTCGAGGCGGCTCAGGAAGCGGCTGTTGCGGCAGTTGAGCAGAATGAAGCACCGCAGGCGGTCAGCACAGCAGCGCGGGTCGCTGCGGAAGAAGCTATTTCCGGCGCCGCGGCGGCAGCCGGAGACAGTATCAAAAGAATTGCGCCGGAAGGTGCTGAAACAGCCGCCGAAGACGATGAGAGCCACGACAGTGAAGCCGTTGAATCCGAACCGAACGATCATCCGGAGTAGTCATGCCAGAAATTGTGAAAATACGGCTAGTAACATCATTAAAAGCCGCACTGCTTACCACCGCACTGCTGCAGCCCTGCGCGCTACTAGCCGATAGCAACACGCCCGGCAAGGTCATCGCCGGATGGGTAGAAAACATCACGCTGATGGAAGCCGGCGGCGTCGTGCAAAAAGCAAAGCTCGATACCGGCGCAAAATCCTCCTCCATCGACGCCCGCAATATAAATATCAGCAAATCCGGCGGTCGTCACTGGGTAGAATTTGATCTGGTGGTCCGCGACGGCGACTCGATAAAGCTCAAGCCGATGAGGCTGCCGCGTGAACGCCGGGTTCGCATTAAGGAGCACGACGGCGATCATGATTCGCGCCCGGTGATCGCGATGAACATCTGTTTCGACGGCCGCCCGCAAACCGTTCAGTTCACGCTGGCCGACCGCCGTGAGTTCATCTACCCGGTGCTGCTCGGCAGGCGTTTTTTGGCCGGTACCGCTGTGATCGATCCCGAGCAAACCTTCAACCTGCAAGCGCGCTGTAATAAATAGCGGGCACTGTTAAAAAATGAAAATCACACCGACCATTGTTCCGACCGCACCCCGCGTCGAAACATCACTGAAGTTACCGGTCGGGAGAATTATCGAAGCCATTGTCGGACTGCCGCGCGGCGACAATCTGGTGGAACTCAACGCCGGTCGCCTGAAGCTGCTGGCCGAAAGCAATCTGACGTTGCGCAGCGGTGACAAGATTCAACTCCGCGTTGAGGGACAGGATGCACAGCAACGGACCTTGTTACGGGTACTGACGCCGGCGGCCAGCGAGGCCACCGCGCAGCTAAAGACCATACTGCCGAAACAGGAAAGCGCCGCACAACTACTGGCACAACTGTCGCAGGTGGCCGCTGCAAAACCGGTCAGCGCCATTGTGCAGCAGGCAATCGCGACACTGGACAAGCTCCCCGCCCGGCAACAACTGATCACACCGGAAGCATTGAAAACAGTACTTCAGAACAGCGGCTTATTTCTGGAAGCAAAGCTGAGTCGCGGCGAAGCACCGCGCTCGGATATCAAAGCGGAACTGCTGCGGCTGGTTCAGACATTACAAAACGTCCGTAGCGCACCAGCGGCCACGACGCCAAGTAGCCCGCAACCGGGTAGTTCAAATGCAGCTGCAGCGCAGACCACCGGGCAAGGTGGCCAAGCTGCCGCGACGGTAACGCCCGGTCCGGGAGCCGCGCCGCAACAGACCGCCGCACAACCGGCAACACAACCCGGCGCGGTGCCGGCGGCGCCCGCAGGTGCCGGCACCACACCGGCACAAACTGCCGCGGCACCGGCTGCTACCGCCAGTACCGCCGCGACAACACCGGCCGCCCAAACACCCGCCACTGGCGCGGCGCCCGGCACCACACCGGCAGCGCCCGGCAGCGGCAATCAAAACCCTGCCGCCGCCACCCCCGGCGCTGCGGGGAATAGCAATGCTGCAGCGCGCGGCGGCAATACCGCAGCGGCGGGAAC
>JBFJYC010000145.1:0-7849 GCA_041622815.1 Spongiibacteraceae bacterium
AGCCAGGCCGCATAGCCGGGTAAATGGCAGAATGATTCCGGCACCGTACTGTAGAACGCGTGTTCCAGAAGCAAAATATCTTCATCAGCGCCGACCGGATCCATCGGGTGAATGGCGGCGAGTTCAGGATTCGCTGCGAGCATCGCATCGACCTCGGCGCTGGCCTCTGCGATGCGCTGATCGTTGCCCGGCTTAAAATCCCAGTTCATATAAGGCGCGGGATTGCGCACTTCATACCATAGCGGCGCATAAAACGCGGGATCGCTGGCCAGCGTCCGGTGCAGCAAAGTTGTGCCGGTGCGTTGCAGACCGATAATAACTACCGGTGCAACAATTTCTTCATCGGTAATTTCAGGATATTTCTCAACCCACGCCTGCAGCCGCAGGCGGTTCAACAAAGTATTCAGGATGCGCTGGTACTGCCCGGCGCGGCCCGCTTCGTTGAGATCCGCTTGATTATTCAGCGAGTCCAGCAGCACAGCCAGCGGCACCATAAAAGCGTCATCGCCGAAATTCTGCAAGCCGCTTGCAGCGCGCGCGGCATCGAGCAGGTGGTTGATTTCCAATGGGCCGGTTGCAGCCGGTGCGTCAGTCAACGTATTGTCCTGCCGTGTCTATAAGCGAGGCCCGCCAGACTAACCAAACAAACCTGCCGTGTTAATAGAATGATCTGCCAAAATCACTGCCGTCGCAGTGCTGCCTGAGGAAACCGATATGCGCGACCCTATTTACAAGTACCGGCCGATAGCGCCGCATTCAGCGCGCTTCGGTGGCGAACGCATTAACGACTTCATCGTAATGTCAGAAGGTAATTCGAATTCCTATCTGCTGGAAACCTCCGCAGGAAATGTGCTGATCAATGCGGGTATGGGTTACGAAGCACCGGTACATCATAAAAACTATGCTGAACTGTCTTCCGGAACAATAAAATACCTGATCACCACCCAGGGACATGTCGATCACGTCGGCGGTGTACAGTATTTCCGCGACCGGAATCCGGGGCTGCAATATATCGCCACCGCCGCCAACATAGAGCATCAGGCCTATGACCGCCGCCTGCAAGCCTTTCGGGCCCGCCGCAGTGCCTTCCGGTTTACCGACGCTTTTATCAAGGACTTTGCGTACTACAAGGAGCACGGCTATACCGACATTAACCCGCAGGATACACCGGTGCCGGATATCACTTTTGAAGGCTGCTATGAATTCACCCTCGGCGGGCTGGATATGGTACTGATTGCTGCAGCCGGCGCTGAGACCAACGATTCCTTAATCGTGTGGCTACCGCAACACAAGATCTGCCTGACCGGGAATCTGTTCGGCTGCCCGTTCGGCCATTTCCCAAATCTGGTGACCATCCGCGGCGATCGCTATCGGGACGCGCTCACCTGCGCAGCCGCTGCCGAGACTGTGCGCGACCTTGGCGCGGAGATGATTCTTTACGGTCACCATGCGCCGGTTCGTGGCAAAGCACTGATCGAAAAAGAGCTCAACGCCTATATCGGTGCGATTCACCATGTTCATGATGCAGTTGTTGCCGGAATGAACGCCGGTAAAGATGTACACACATTGATGCAGGAGATTGAACTACCGCCGGAGGTCGAAGTCGGTCAGGGCTATGGCAAAGTCTCCTGGAGCGTGCGCGCTATCTGGGAAAACTATGCCGGCTGGTTTAAACACGCCTCAACAACAGAGCTCTATAGCGTGCCACAGTCTTCGGTGCATCATGATCTGGTAGAACTCGCCGGGATTGATACCTTGATCGCGCGTGCGCGGACAAAGCTCGACAACGGAGAACCAGAGCAAGCCCTGCATTTGCTCGACATTGTATTTTCGGTGGAAGAACAGCACGAAGATGCAATCGCGGTCGCACTGGATGTACACGAAGAATTACTGGCCCGATCGGAAAACTTTTGGCTCAGCGGCTGGCTGGAGAATCAGATTAAACTACTGGGCGGCGGCGCGACCGCAGCGCTGTCATTCAACTAATGCTGTTTTCGGGTGCTCGGTAATGACAGCACGGCATTTTCGACAGCGATAGACAGCGCCTTCGCGTGCCCGTTTCGTCCGCGTCGCCCCCAGTTGATGGGTACTGCAGTCGCAGTAGAACGCAAACTTCTTATGCGCCCGCAGCCGCGAACCTGAAATATCAAATCTTCCGGTTGCCTTCGGCTCGGCGCCCAGCGTCGCAGCAACGCGTTTCCAGGCCCTGTCGTGATTGCGGGAGCGATATTTAACCGCCGCTACGAGATGCGCCATTTCGTGGGCTGCGGTGTCAGCAATAAAGGCCGGATTCGGATTATTGCGCGCGATTACCGGGTTGATCGAAATTCTGTTTTCGGCCGGATACGCAGCAGCCGCTTTACCGAAACCGCGTGCGTCCCAATCAATCACGGGAAAATCAGCGCACCAATCAAACTCCGAACAGGCGCGACGATAACTTTCCGTTAACGCACGGTGCCAGGCTGTCAATAGCTCTGCGGGTAAGGAATCCATCGCTATGACGAAACGCGCACACGCTGTCCTGATGTAACAGAGTCGGAGGGAAACTCTATCACCCGGTCGCCGGCGCTTACGCCGTCCAGTACCTGTGCAGCATCTCTGCCACGCTTGCCGACACTTACCTCCCTGAGCTGTGCCCTGCCGTGCTCGACAACAAATGCATACCATGCCCCCTGTCGCCGGAATAATGCACTGGTTGGTATCGTAACGACATCATCAGCTTGCCACACAACAATCGCCGCCTCGACCCTGAACTCTGCGCCCAATTCCGCCGGCGGATCGATCAGGTCGCCGATCACGTTGACTCGCTGCTCCTCCACACCCAGCGCAGAAATTTTTGTGAAGGCGCCGGGCTCTACATAGCGCACGGTACCCTGCAACGCATAGTCGCCGCCCCAGCCGCTGATAATGACCGGATTACCCGGGCGCACCCGTACGGCATCTTCTGTCAGCAGATCGACAACGAGTTCGAGCTGATGACCATCGCAGAGTTCGAATAGCGGACTGCCGGCGGCCACAACCCGTTCGCTCTCTTCATAAACCCGCAGCACACAGCCGCTAACCGGCGACCTGATAATCACTGCGTCCGGCGCCTCGCCATCCCCGGCGCCGATCATGCGCGAATTCGCGGTCCGAACATCGGCTTTGGCGGCGGCGACCGATGCTTCTGCACTGATCAGTCTGGCGACGGCCACCTCTGCAGATTGTTTGAAATTATCGCGCTCTTCGACGCTGACCAGACCGCGCTCATATAAATCCGCGCGACGCTGTGCTTCGCTGCGCGCAATACGGGCGTTCGCTTGTGCCTCAGCCAAGCGGGACTCGCTTTCCCGCTGCCGCGCTCTTGCTGCAGCTAGTTGCGCCTCGATCGTCGCTATTGCCCGGGAATCCTCCGGTGGCGGTGCCAGATGCGCCAGCACATCGCCTTTCAGGACCCGATCACCCGGATTTAACCGGGTTCGCAACAGCCGTCCGTGGACCGGCGCGGCAACGGTAAAGCGGTTCAGCGGCCGGGTGCGCCCCTGTTCTTCAATTGTCAGCTGAAAATTTCCGCGCTCGACGGTTGCGACATCGACTAAAACGACAGCGGGTTGCAGCAGCCACGCAGCGACGACAAGGATCGCGATCGCGGCCCCTGCGTAATAGAAAACCTTTTTCCCGCCTTTGTTCATATGAAGCTACTCATGGCTCTTCAGCACCGAGATCAGATCTAACCGGTCAAGTCGTCGCCGTACAATAATTGCACTGACGAGTGCTGCCAAACTCGTGATCAGCGCGGAGTAAAGGTAAGTTTCTGCGCTGATGACGAAGGGGATACGATAGCTTTCGTTTTGCAGTGACGCCGCCAACGCCAGCGACAGCCCGTAACCGAGTAGCCACCCGAGTGGAATAGCTAAAAGCGTAATCACAGCTTGCTCCCCGAATAACAGCATCGCTGTTTCGCCACGACGAAACCCCATCACCCGCAGACTCGCCAACTCCCGGCCGCGCTCTGATAACGATATCCGCGCCCCATTATATATGATGCCCACCGCAATCACGCCCGCAAAACCAAGCAGAAACCCGATGGCGATATTGAGGCTGTCTGCCAGTTGCTGCTCAAACGAGGCCAGCATCAGGGCCGGCGACGACACCGCCGCCACCGCGGGCAGGTTCTTCAGATAGCGGTTGAGCGCCGGCTGTTTGTCGCCGGTAACCGAGAGGTAAGCACCGGATGCCAAATCCGATTCACCGGCAAGTCGATTCAAAGCGCTGCGGTGCATATACACTGACAGCCCCATAAAATCATCGACCACGCCGGCAACCCGAACCGGTCCCTTGCTGCGGCGCCCCGCCAAAAGCTCGGCGAACAACAGATCGCCGGTAGCCACGCCTAGTTTCTCTGCTAGCAGCGCACTGATTACTACGCCCTGTGCCGGAAGCGGATGCTCGTTGCCACTGGCAGTGACAATTCTGCGCAGTTGCGCGTCAGCTTCTATGCCCTGTATCACAACCTCCCGCTCTTTGTGCCCGAACCGCAACCGCGCCGGCAAATTGTGAAAGATTTCGACGCGGGTGACGCCGTCCAGTCTGCGCAGATCGTGGGCAACATCCGCATCAAGCCGCTCGTTGAAGGTCAGCATCAGGCTCTCACGCTGAATGACCCGGAACTGCAAATCCATCATGTAGGTCACGCCATCGAACATAAACATACCGACCACCAGAATAGCGACCGAAAAAGCAACGCCGACCGAAGACAGTATGCTTTGCAGGCGCTTGCGCTCGAGATTGCGCACAATCATCCGTACCGACGAGGGTAAACCATCGGTAACACCGAGCCGCTCCAGCCAACTCGCATGAAAGCGTGCCGGTGGCTCCGGCCGCATCGCCTCCGCAGGCGGCAATTGTGTCGCGCGCCGGACAGCGGACAATGCGCCTGCGGAAGCCGCGGCGAGACTTACTAAGGCCGCGATAACGACCAGCGGCAGGCTGAGTTGGTATTGAAGATCGGGAAAGTTGAAATATTGCCCGTACATCGCGACATAGGCACGCCCCAACCAGAGACCACCGACAACTCCGACAACTACACCGCCGGCGACCGCTGCCAAGGCGAACATTAAATAGTGCCGGCCTACCTCATTGTTGCGGTAACCGAAGGCCTTAAGCACTGCGATCTCACCGCGCTGGGTGGCGATCAAGCGCCCCAACACTAAATTTAATAGCAGCGCTGCGACACCGAGAAAAATCGCGGGGATCGCCGTGCCCATGATGCGGTTCTGGTCTAACTCGGCCTGTAATATCTGATGCGAGGCTTGATATTCACGCGCATACGCCCCGAGCCCGCCAAAAGGTTCCAATAATGCATCCAGCCGGGTGATGACTGCGTCCTCGCGCGCCGCAGGGCTGAGGCGCAGCAGCACTTCATTGAAGGCGCCATCCATGTCGTAGGCCGGGCCGAGCACTTTGCGGCTCATCCAAAACACCCCGTAATGTTCGTCATCCGGATAAATTGACCCCGGCGGCACCGCGTAGGTAAATTCCGCGGCAACGGCAATACCGACAATACTCAGGTTTTTGGCCCTGCCGTTGAGTAGTGCGCGAATCTGATCGCCGGGGCGCAGCCCGCGTGCGACTGCAAAGTTTTCGCTGATGATAACTTCATCGGTCGCGCCGGGCGCCAGATAGCGGCCGTCGCGCAGATGAATATCATTGACCAGCGGCCGCCCGTGCTCCGACAGCGAGACAAACCTACCCTGTGCCGGCGCGGCCAGACCCGGCAGGTCGAGTCTTGCCAAAAAAGAAACGCGGGTATCGACCGCGGTAATACCCGGCAGTGCTTCAATCTTCCTTCGCAATGCTTCCGGCGCCCGCTTCAACGGCGCCCAGACATCGGCAAAGCGCGACTCCCGGTAATAGGCCTGCTGTGTGAGCACCAGGGAATCGTAGCTGCCGCGCATGGTAATCACCGTCATCACACCGGTCGCTACCACCAATAAGATGGATAACATCTGCCCTCTGAGCTGCCAGAGTTCGCGTGATAGCTTGCGATTCAGCGTGAGCACACAATCACCACGCAATCTCGTCGATGGCTGCGCGTTTGCTATTCGTTTTACGCTCGATGATTTCACCGCTACTCATTCGCAGCACGGTGTCGCCCATACTGCCGATCGCCGCGTTATGCGTAATGATCGCAGTCGCCGTCCCGGTTTCGCGATTGACCTGGTCAAGTGCCGACAAAATGAGTTTACCGGTCTCTGCATCAAGTGCACCGGTGGGCTCGTCGCACAACAAGATGTCGGGGCGCTTGGCGATAGCGCGGGCAATGGCAACCCGCTGCTGTTCGCCGCCTGATAACTGCGCCGGAAAATGATGGATGCGTTCGCCCAATCCCACCAGATTGAGGGCTGTTTCCGGCGCCATCGGATCACGCGCGATATCCGTTACCAGAGCGACGTTTTCCAGGGCGGTGAGGCTGGGAATCAGGTTATAGAACTGAAACACAAAACCGACAGATTGACGCCGGTATTCGGTCAGACCGTCAGTATCCAATTGGTCGATTCGGTCACCACGGTAGGTAATGGTGCCGCTCGTTGGCACATCCAGGCCGCCGACTATATTGAGCAGTGTCGATTTACCGCTACCGGATGCGCCGAGCAATACCAGCAATTCGCCCTGGTACAGGTCGAAATCAACATTACGCAACGCCGCCACGGTGACATCGCCCATGGCGTAGGACTTACAGAGCTTGCGCGCACTCAACACGCTGTCGCCGGTGATCACGGCTTTGTTTGCCAAATCAGGCTTCACACGGCTCACGAAAATATTCCATTAGCGCTCTATCGGGTCGGTTCAGGTCCGGGCCAATTGCCGTCATACTACATTGTTTGAGCAGGAGCTAATGACAGGTGGATATTTGGGTCGATGCCGATGCCTGCCCCGGGGTCATAAAAGACATTCTGTTTCGTGCCGCACAGCGTACCGGTGTGACCCTGACGCTTGTTGCCAATCAATATATTCCTGTGCCGCCCGCAGCGAATATCAAATCGATACAGGTAGCTGCCGGTTTTGACGTCGCCGACAATGAAATTGTGCGCCGCGCCGCGCCCGGTGATCTGGTCATCACCGGCGATATTCCCCTCGCCGCAGAGGTCATGGAGAAAGGTGCGTTAGCGCTCAACCCGCGCGGCGAGTACTACACCGAAAACAGCATTCGGCAACGCCTCAATATGCGGGATTTTATGGATACCATGCGCGCCAGTGGTATTCAGTCCGGCGGCCCGCCACCGCTGGGCCAGACCGAGCGCAAGGCCTTTGCCGCCCATCTGGACCGGCTGCTGGCAAAACACCAGTAGCGCGCCCTGAAAACGGGCCGATTTTCGGTAATATTCACACTTTGGCCGCCGATGCCAACTATGGCCTTATCTGATCCAAAGAACCCCGTATGATTGCTCGAATTGAACAACAGTACGCAACGGGGTTTCACCACATGGCCAACCGCCAACTCAAAGCAGTATTCTTCGGGCTGGTTCTGGGTGCAACTCAGATGGCTCAGGCTGCCATTATCGACTTCGAAACCGACGCCAGTGGTACAGCGCTGAATAAAGGCGACGTCATCGCCGGGCAATGGGCCGCATGGGGCGTAAATTTCTCCACGACCACGACAATTAACAATAACGGCACCACCCCGGCGAATTTAATGATCTTTGATTCGTTGAACCCCTCCGGTGGCGACTACGATTTGACCACAAAAGACGGCCAGCGCTACGGCACCGGTAACGATGCTGAGTTAGGCAATGTGCTGATTATCTCTGAAGACAATGACGCCAGTGACCCTGACGACAAAGGCAACGGCGGCAACGTCACCGTTACC
>JBFJYC010000146.1:0-7841 GCA_041622815.1 Spongiibacteraceae bacterium
ACCGCTTCGATTACGCCTCGGTGACGGTGGATCACAAGGCGTTTCTCGAAAAATACCTTAAAGATTTGCAGTCCATAGACCCGAGACAATACCGGCGTGCGGAACAGTTTGCTTACTGGGTGAATCTTTATAACGCCGTGACCGTTCAATTGGTGTTGCAGGCCTATCCGGTGGCGAGTATCCGCGATATCGGCGGCGGTTTTTTCAGTCGCGGGCCCTGGGGTGACGATGTGGTCAGCGTTGCCGGTGAGGCGTTAACTCTCAATGATATTGAGCACCGTATTCTGCGGCCGATATGGCGCGATCCCCGTATTCACTTCGCGGTAAATTGCGCGTCCATCGGTTGTCCGGATCTGGCACCGCAGGCGTTCACCGCCGGCAATACGGAAGCACTGCTCACACAGGCCGCCAAAGCCTATCTCGCACATGAGCGCGGTGCGCGCTTTAGCGGCAATACTTTGGTCTTATCAAAAATATTCGACTGGTATCAGACCGATTTCGGCCGCTCAGAGCAGGCGATGCTCAATACCATCAGCCAGTATGCCGGTGCCAAAAAAGCGGTCCGGATGCAGCAATTTAATGGCCGGATAAAGTACGAATACAACTGGTCCCTCAATAAACCATGAGGGCCGCGGTGTCCTCTCCGGCCTTGTTGCAGTGATAAGATGCACGTTTGGCGCTGACCTTAATCGTAGGAAATAAAAATGGCTCAGGTGAGCCGGCCTTCACTATTGCCGGAATTAAAATTAGTGCCATGTCTGTTGTGCCTGCTGTCATCCGCTGTGGCGGCACAGGAACCTGCTGCGCAGCCAGTACTGGAAGAGATGGTTGTTTCCGCTTCGCGTACCGGTGACACGCTTTCCGAAACGCCGATTTCGGTCACCATCACACCGGAGATTGCGCTGCGCGAAACCGATATTACGGATCTTGAGGCGCTGTCCGATCGTCTGCCCAACGCGCAACTGGCGATTACCCCCACCAATACCTTTCTGTTTGTCCGGGGCCTCGGTACCGGCTCGGTACGCAGCGCTGAACAATCCGTGGGCTTCTTTGTTGACGGGGTCTATCTGGGCCGGCCACAGGTGGCGTTGTTTGATTTTCTCGACGTTTCCCAGGTAGAACTTCTGCGCGGGCCGCAGGGCGCCATTCTCGGCAAAAATACCGTTGCCGGTGCGCTCAATGTGCAAACCGCGCGACCAAGCGAGCGGACCGAGGGCTATCTGGAGGCGCAGTCCGGTTCGGACGGCCGTCGCCGCGTCAGGGGCGCACTATCGGGGGCGCTCACAGATACAGTCAGTGGCCGCGTCGCCGTGTCAGACATTGAGGAAGACGGTTTTCTCTACAACACCACGCAGGACCGCACGGATATGGGCCGGCCGGGCCGCGGGGCGCGGGCGAAGTTGCGCTGGACACCCTCTGACATACACAGTTACGGCATCTCTGTGCAGCGCGCTGAAATCACTCAGAACGGCGACAGTTTCGAACTGAGCAAAGCAGGTGAGGATTTGCTGGAGGTATATCGGGATTTTGATCCGCAGACTGACACCGATATTGAAGACAACCGTACCCATACCGACAACGCCAACTCCGGCGCTGATATTGAGGGGCAGGATATTATTGTCGATGCGGAGTGGGATCTGCCCTTCGGGTTAATCCGGCTATTAGCCAGTAATTCGGAGCAGGACGTAATCGCCGACTTTGATGTCGATATCAGTCCGGTGCCGTTTCTAACCTTTCCTTCCGATGAGCATTACACCCAGCGCAGCGCCGAATTCCGCTTTGACAAAGACTTTTCCTGGGGCGATATCAGTGCCGGACTGTATTACTTCAGCTCAGATCTTGATCTATTGGTCGATATCAAAGCCTTTCAGCAGGGTATTGATGCGCTGGCGCCGATTCTGCTGGCCAATAGCACAACGACGGCGCCGGGCGGCGGCGCAGGGGCAGCGTCAGGCGCGGGCACCGCACTGGCCGGCGCTGCCGGTGCAGACGGCGGGTCCGGCACCAGCAGGCACCGCTTGCTGCAGGAGCAGGAAACAAAATCGGTATTCGCGTCGCTGCGCTGGAATTTTCTGGAACGCTGGACGCTGCGACTTGACGGAAGGTTCACGCAGGAAACCAAAGACGCTGATCAAAGCATTGTGTTTATGGGGCAGACCGGGCCGCTCATCGGTGGCGCGCTGGGTGAAGAGGAGTACCGGTTAATAGCGGACCGGCGCGAATCCGATTTTTCCCCGCGTGTTTCAATACTTACCGATATATCGCCCACACTTAGCAGCTATATCACGGTCGCCAAAGGCTTTAAGTCCGGCGGTTTCAACAATTTGGCAGCGGTGCCGGAGCGCGCTGAATTTGAGGAGGAAAATTCGCTGACCTACGAGGCCGGTCTGCGCTTGCTGACCGACGCCAATATCAGCGCTGAATTAGGCATTTTCCGCAGCGAGTTTAAAAATCTGCAGGTGGCGGCGCTCGATGGCACCGAATTTTTTGTCGGCAACGCGGCGCGTGCCACAACTCAGGGCATTGAATTATCCGGCCGTTGGCAGATTGGTTGGGGTTTTGCGTTGTCGGGTGCATTCGGCTATCTCGATGCAGAATATGACAAATATGAAGGCGCGCCGGCGCGCGCAGGCTCCGGGGAAAACAGTCAGGATTTGAGTGGTGAAACCCTGCAGCGGGCGCCGAAGTATTCCGGTACCCTGCAGCTGGAATATAGAACCATAGTGCCGCGTCTGGGCACGCCACTTGCTGTGGGTGTGGTAGCCGAGGGTGCCAGCGAGCAGTTTCTGAGTGTCGATCTCGACCCGATCGACAGCCAGCCGGGGTTTGTCCGCTACAGTGCTTTTATCGGCATTCTACATCCTGATGAGCGCTGGGGTTTAAGGGTGGTCGGGCGCAATCTCAGCGATACGACGGTGCGCAGGGAGGCCGGTGACATCGCCTTGGTTGATGCGCATTTTGTCGGCGTTTATCCGCCGAAAAGCCTGTCGGTGGAATTGGGGTACCGGTTTTGACAGTGCTACCAAAAAGCAAGGCTGCGCCAAGGCCGGTTTGGCTCGATACCGATATTATTTTCAATCGCGTCGGCAGGGATGTTGATGACGGTGTCGCGCTAATGATGCTATTGCAAAGTCCGGCGGTACGGATAGTCGGCATCAGCCTCAATATTGACGTCGACAACGGCGCAGCAATGACACAGCGTTTTCTCGATTATTACGGCCGCTACCCGATACCGGTATACAAAGGTGCGGATGATCCGCGGGAGCCGATCAGCGATGATAATGAAGCGGTGCAGGCATTGGCGGAAGCGTTGCTACATGGCTCACTGACGGTGCTTGCACTGGGGGTCGCGACCAATATCGCTGCGCTGCTGGAACACTACCCGCAGGCCGCCGCTAATATCGAGTCGGTGATATTTTGTGCCGGGCGCACGCAGGGCACGGTATTTACTGCGCGCGGTAGTGACGTTGGTCTGCCCGATGCCAATTTCGACAACAACCCGCAAGCGATGCTGAAAGTTATCGCGTCAAAAGTTCCGGTGGTGCTGGCGGGCTTTCAGGCCGCCGACGGCATCTACCTGTATCACTCGGATATCAATCGCATCCGTGCCCGAGGCAGGCCCGGTGACAGTTGGGTTTACCGGCGGCTGCTGTACTGGTGGCTGGTGTGGAAACTCCGGTTACGCGTTGACGGCTTTATTCCCTTTGATGTCTGCACCATCGGTGCTTTCCTGTGGCCGGAGTACTTTGAGTGGTATCCGTCGGTACCGGTGGCCGTGAGTGTGAGAGAAAACGACGCCAAGGACTTTAAAGACCTTGAATCGAAACCGTATCTCGAAGTATCTGAAAACTTCGACAGCCCGTATCGGGTGGCGTTTGCGCACCGCGTGCGACCGGAATATAAAACTGTGCTGCTCAATACGCTGCTCGGAACGGACTCTTGATGGCGCTGATACAAGCAAGGCCGCCTAAGTATCTCGTGCAGCTGCTTGCTGGGGTGCTGCTTGCCGGCGCGGCGCTGCAAACCGCTCAAGCTGCATCAATAGCTCAAAGTACGGGCGGTCAGATTGAAAGCATCATCGCGCTGGATCAGGAGCAGTTGAAGGGTTATTCGGCGGTGGATCTGTCGACAGATTTTGTCGACCGGATGATTCACGATCTACCGGTTGAGCGGCACCTAGCAATTTTCCGGTCGCTCAATTCAGATGAACTGGCTGCACAGCTTGATACCGATTCAAAACGCCTGGCTTTCTGGATTAATATTTACAACGGATTTACCCAATATTTTCTGAAACAGGATCCGTCGTTGTATATCAAAGATCGGGGCGCTTTTTTTAAGAAGCCACAAATCCCTATCGCAGGTTATCAACTGAGCATGCACGAAATTGAGCACGGTGTGTTGCGCCGCGGCGCGACCATATGGTCGCTGGGTTATGTGCGGCTGCTCTGGGCGCGCAGCGATTTCGCCAGAAAATTTGCCGTTGATAGCGTGGATTACCGTATCCATTTTGCCTTGAATTGCGGGGCACTGAGTTGTCCGCCGGTGGTGGCTTACCACCTGCCGGTGGTGGAGCGTCAGCTTGACGATAGCAGTGCCCTGTATCTGCAGCAGCAAGTTCAGTACGACATCAAAACCGGTACGCTATTCGTGCCGCGTCTGCTGCTGTGGTTTACCGGTGACTTTGGTAGCCGGCGCGACAAGCTTGAAATTTTGCAGCATCACGGGGCACTGCCGGCGGGGAAAATCGGCTCGCTAAAATACCTGCCCTATGACTGGAGTATTTTTATCAACAACTATCACTACTTCAGCTACCCGTAAATGTTACGTATCAACGAGATCAAACTGCCACTCGATCATGATGCGACGGCGCTAAGAAAGGCAATACTTAACAGTCTGGGGATTCCTGATGAGGCGTTGCTGTCTTTTACGGTGTTTAAGCGCAGTTATGATGCCCGCAAGAAAACGGCGATCAGTCTGATTTATCAGGTCGACGTCGAGCTACCTGAAACTCTTGAATCGGCGATACTCGAAGGTTTCGCCGCCGGCAATTTCGTGCGGCCGGCGCCCGATACCGTCTACCGCTATGTCACTTCTGCCGGCGATGCATTTCCCGGGGCCGGGCAGCGGCGCCCGCTCATTATTGGTTTCGGCCCCTGCGGTTTACTCGCGGCGCTGGTGTTGGCGCAGATGGGTTTCCGGCCGATTGTGCTGGAACGCGGGCAGGATGTTCGCCAGCGCACCAAAGATACCTGGGGACTGTGGCGGGAGCGTAAGCTTAATACCGAGTCGAATGTGCAGTTTGGCGAGGGTGGCGCCGGTACATTCTCTGACGGCAAGCTCTACAGTCAGGTGAAAGACAAGCGTCATCTGGGTCGCAAGGTACTGACCGAGTTTGTTAAGGCCGGTGCACCACCGGAGATACTGTATGTCAGCAAACCCCATATCGGCACCTTCAAACTGGTAAAAATGGTCGAGGCCATGCGGGCCGAAATCATAGCGCTGGGCGGTGAAATACGCTTCGGACAAAAAGTAGAGACACTGCATCGCGACAGCGGCAATCAGGGTGCTGTGCAAGGTGTCACGCTTGCCAGTGGCGAACGAATCGACGCCGACCATATCATTCTGGCTATCGGTCACAGCGCCCGTGACACTTTTGAAATGTTGCGCGATCAGGGTGTGCATATAGAACCCAAGCCTTTTTCTATCGGCCTGCGAATCGAGCATCCGCAATCGGTGATCGATGCGGCACGATTTGGTTATAACGCCGGGCATCCGATACTCGGCGCGGCAGACTATAAGTTGGTCCACCATTGTGCCAATGGTCGCAGCGTTTATAGTTTTTGTATGTGCCCCGGCGGTACTGTCGTCGCTGCAACTTCGGAGGAGGGACGGGTTGTGACCAACGGTATGTCCCAGTATTCCCGCAACGAACGCAATGCCAATGCGGCGATTGTCGTGGGTATTGATCCGGACAAGGATTTCCCGGGTGATGTGCTCGCAGGAATCGAGTTGCAGCGGGAGTTAGAAGCAAAAGCCTTCCGTCTCGGTGGTGAGAACTACAATGCCCCGGCGCAGCGCGTCGGGGACTTTATGCAGAACAAACCGCCGGGCGACTTTGGTGAGGTGGTGTCGTCCTACAAGCCGGGCGTCACGCCCTGTAACCTCGCCGAACTGCTGCCGCCTTTCGCGGTCGACGCTATTCGCGAGGCAATTCCGGAGTTCAACCGTCAGATTCGCGGTTTTGCGATGGCGGATGCCGTGCTCACCGGGGTTGAAACCAGAACGTCCGCCCCGATCTGTATTCGCCGTGACAAGACATTGCAAAGTCTGAATACGCCGGGACTCTATCCTGCGGGGGAGGGCGCCGGTTACGCCGGTGGCATTCTGTCGGCGGGGATCGATGGTATTAAAGCGGCGGAAGCGGTCGCCTTATCGATGATGAATTCAGGGCAGAGTTAACCGGTACTCCGCTTGGCATCGGTGATCGCTTTTTGCATACCTTTGCCTGCGGCAATCGTCGACCACTTCCGCGGCAACAGCTTTAGCACGCCGATAAAGCTTTTGTTCACGGCACCCGGCGTAATCGTCATTTTTCGCCCCAGTGCATTCAGCGCCTGACGCGCCACCGTCTCAGGTGGCAACAGGCCGATCAGTTGTGCACGGGTCATACCTTGCTTGATCGGCGCTTCGGTATCGGTAGAGCCGGGTGCGAGCAACAGTACGTCGACGTTGTAGGGTTTCATTTCCAGCCAGATGCCGCGTACCAGGCTATGGATAAAGGCTTTAGACGCGGCGTAGGCTGTGGAGTAGGGGAAAGCGACTTCGCCTTCAACCGAGCCGGTAAAAATAATCCCGCCCCGGCGCCGGCTCACCATCGCGGGTAGTAATGCATGGGCGAGTGCGCTCGGTGCCAGCGCGTTGGTTCGGTACATTTGCTCCAGCAAGGCGGGATCTTCAGCGAGAAACTCGCCTTTTGCACCAAAGCCGGCATTGCTGACAATCAGGCCGGGCGCCTTCTCCTCACAGAAGTCGATGAGTTGGCTGACGCCGGCGGCGTCGCTGAGGTCGCAGCTGACACACTCCACACTAATGCCGTGGGCATTGCTTAATTCCTGCGCCAGTGCAGCAAGCGCCGCTTCCCGTCGCGCACTGATAATCAAATCAAAACCCTCCGCCGCCAGAATCCGTGCGAACTGTTCACCAATACCGGAAGACGCGCCGGTTACCAAGGCCAAAGGTCCGTATTTCTTATGCAAGTGGCTCATTTTGGGCTCTGATCATAATTGCGGGAATGGCATTCTAAGCGTATGCGGCTGCTGTTCGGGTATGCCGGCAAACAATTTATCAGGTGGGGTCCGGGTGGCAGAGCGTGAGCGATTAAAAGTAGCAGTGATCGGTGGCGGCCCGCTGGGCCTGTCGGTGGCCCGCGAGCTGAAGGTTGGCAATTTTGCGGATTTCACTATATTCGAAGCGGCAAATGCGGTGGGTGGCACCTGGCATACCCACTCCTATCCCGGACTTGCCTGCGACGTATGGGCGCATTCTTATACCTTTCCCTGGGCGCGGAACCCTGACTGGAGCGCCAATTTTGTCGACCAGCCGGAAATAGAAGCCTATATCCAGCGTGCCGCCAAGGAGGCAGGCCTGATGCCGCATCTGCGCAGCGGCACCCGGGTCGATGCTGCGGACTATCAGGGCGGCGGGGTTTGGCAGTTGACGTTGGGTGACGGCAGCACCGAGCAATTTGGTGCGGTCATCAGTTGTATCGGCAACCAATTCACGCCGCTGCTGCCACAGGTTCCGGGTATGGAGAACTTCACCGGCGAAAGCTGGCATAGCAC
>JBFJYC010000147.1:0-7790 GCA_041622815.1 Spongiibacteraceae bacterium
CCGCTGAGCCCGAACTTCACAGTGAAGCTGCGCGGCACAACCTCGCCGTTAGCCGGCGCGATAATATAGGCAACAGCGCCTTCCACTGACGAGGATACGTGCGAAGGCCCGGCCAGCGCCGGCCCCCCGATCAGTAAGCACACAAATAGCGCTGCAAATGAAGCCCGCAGCATTAGTTCAGCGGCTCCAGCTCAACGCGGCGGTTTTGCGCGCGTCCTGCGGCGGTTTCATTGGTGTCGATCGGCTCAGACTCACCACGCCCCTCAGATTCGATGCGTGACCCGTCGATACCGTGTTGCTCGATAAAGACGCGTCTGACCGCCGCTGCGCGACGCTTGGATAGCTGCATGTTATAGGCATCCGATCCGGACCAATCTGTATGACCGATAATTTTCACGCGAATTTCCGGATTCTCACGCAGCCAGGTCGACGTCGCAGTAAAGTCCTTATCGTAAGCTGTATCGACAACATCGGAATCGAATTCGAAGTGCACATCCAATCGGTAGGTGGTTGGCTGCACTAGCGCGCCGTCAGCACGATCGCGCAAGCGGCCGAGCAACCCTTCCTTATAGTCCGAGAAGTTCTCAACATACTGCACCGGGCAACGATAGTTAGCCTGATCCGGCGTTCTTTCCAGATTGATCTCTTCCTCAAGCTGGCTGTCTACCTCGTTCAGGCTCATCGATTCAACCAGCAGACCCATCGCAGCCAACGTGCGCACCTGAGCCAATAGCAGATCCTGCTGTGCAGATACCAGCGAGCGGCGAACGTCAAAGTATTCATTTTCCGAATCGAGCAGATCGAGCAATGTCCGCTTACCAATATCGAACTGTTCGCGATAGGCAAGCCGCGCTTTGCTGATCGACACTTCATTGCGCGACAGATAAATCAGTTTTTCTTCGATACTGCCGATGTCGTTATGAGCGATCAGCAGCGTTTGACGTACGTCGTAACAGGCCTTGACCCGCAGGTCTTCGGCATTTTGCACTAATTTATAGAACTGTTTCCGCGCCGCCTTATCAGCACCGCCGCGGTATAGGTTGTAGGTCATAACCACTTCAGCGCCGCGCTCATGAAAGCGCCCGAGCAGCCCGTCGGTGTTGCGCGCATATTCTTCTCGCAGGCGCAGATCAAAACGCGGCATAAACGGCGCTTTGCGACCTTCGTAGGCCTGCTGGGTTGAAATCAGTGTCTCAGTGGAGCCGTTGATTATAGGGCTGGTAACAAATGCCTGCTCCAGCGCCTGTTCGCGTGCCGCGGGAATCAGGCCGGTGCCGAATACCGGCCGCGTCAGGTTGTCTTCAGGCAGGCGGTTAACCAAACGCTGAAAACGCGCCGACACATCGTGCAGATTGGTCACATCCTGCAGCAGATTGAACTCAGCCAGCGCCAAGCGGGCATTAGCCTGCTCTAGATCAACAGATTTATCGATGCCTGCTTCGGTGCGCTCGCGCACCTTGTCGTAGAGGCGCTTATGTTCGACAAAATTATCTTCAGCGAGCTTTACCAGAATCTGGTAACGGCGCACATCGAGGTAGGCCTGTGCTGTCTCGAGTGCGATCCGCTCACTCTCTTCCTTCAGTGCGTAAAAGTTCGCGCGCTTCGCATACTCGAGCCGCGAAACTTCATTGCGCAGCTCCCGGCCGTCAAACAGTAATTGGGTGATTGTCAGGCGCGCATCATGCCGTTCATAACTATCACGGCTCAGCGCGGGTGTTTTACGCTGCTCATAGCCATATTCGCCATCAATATCGACACTGGGGTAATAGCCGCCCTTCGCGCGCCGCTGCTCGTGGAGCGAGGCTTCTAATTGGTGCCAACTCGCCTGCACTTCAGGGTTGTTGAGGATTGCTTCCTGAATAATCTCCTGGAAGTTACCCATCCGGCCCCCGACCTGAGCCGTGGTCCTCGTTGCCTCATTGGCATCACTCACTGCCGCGAAAAGACCAACTGTGAGTATGCCCGCGGATAACAACTTGCGTGACAACATGTAACCTACCCCCTGAAATTAGAATCCCCGGACTACACCACCAGTGTCGCCTTGTCCGGGATATCGCGCAAATCACACTTCAAATAAGTGTGCCGCCCGTGCAGTGTACGTCGCTAACTGCATATTGGATCTCTGGCCAACGGACAAGCCCGTATTGTATCCGTCAAAATCGTAATTTCCTGACTCCGGCATCATATAGCCGAATCCGATATTCCGCAATTATTTCAGTGTGATACCGCGCACTTTTGATGTGGGAGTGACGCTGGCGGTCAGTTATACTCACGGCTCTACGCGACCAGCCGGGCCGCCCGATAAAACTGAAAAATGACCCCGGAAAGCTGACCATCGACGCCAAACAACTGCTTTTTAGCCCCCGGCACGCCCTGCTCTGCTGGCTATTGCTTGCCGCCGGTGTCAGCGCGCAGCTCGACTTCTCGGCCATGCGGGAGGTGGCACTGCGCCTCCACGGTGCTCAGGCGGAACGCAGTGTCGGCGAACTGGAAACTCTGATGCGCGCCAACCCGAATGCCTCCGATATTGAAAAACTTAATTTAATCAATGAGTTCTATAATAGTCGTATCCGTTTTTCGAATGATATCAATATCTGGGGGCAAAAGGATTACTGGGCCACGCCACTGCAAACACTCGCCCGTAGAGTTGGCGATTGCGAAGACTTCAGCATCGCCAAATATCGCAGCCTGCTGAATTTCGGCATCGCCCCTGAAAAACTCAGGATGACCTACGTCAAAGCGCAGATCGGCGGCCCCTACAGCAATATCAGCGAGGCCCACATGGTACTCAGTTACTACGAAACACCGACGTCAATGCCCCTGATTCTGGACAATCTGATCAGCGATGTCCGGCCCGCCTCACAGCGCGACGACCTGAAGCCGGTGTTCAGCTTTAACAGCACCGGGCTTTGGCTGGGCCGCGCGGTCAAGGCATCCTCAGCCAACCCGACCGCCCGCATGTCGCGCTGGCAGGACGTATTAACAAGAATGGATAACGAGCGATGGTAAACCACCGCACCGGGAAAATTACGGAGAAACCAAATGTCGTTATATAGGCAATTATGGGCAGCACTCGCGCTGATATTGGTGATCGCTTTCGTCGTCAGCTTCAGCGTCAGCACATTTTCCGCAAAACGCTCACTGACTGAGCAGATACAGCTTAAGAACGCGGACAATACGAATGCGCTGGCGCTGGCATTAACCCAGCTTGCGGATGACCCGATTGCGATCGAGCTGTTGATCGCGGCGCAATTCGATACCGGTCATTATGAGTATATTCGCCTCACCGATCCGGAAGGTGGTGTCATAATTGAACGGATCAGAGAAAACGCAAATATCGGCGTTCCTGCATGGGTGGGGGAGATGATTTCCTTTGCGGCACCGCCCGGAGTAGCCAGCGTCCAAAAAGGCTGGCTGCAACTTGGCACACTGACGCTTGCCAGTGATGTGAAGTTTGCCTACGTCGAACTCTGGACCAGCACCAAGCAATTGTTGATCTACTTTCTGCTGATCTATGTCGTCTGCGGATTCGGCGGCGCCCGCGTTCTGAAAATTGTCACGCAACCGCTACACAGTGTTGTCGATCAGGCACGCGCACTCGGCGAACGCCGGTTTATTCAGATTCCGGAGCCACGCACACTCGAGTTTAAAGAGCTGGTTCGCTCGATGAACACCCTGTCAGAAAAAATCCGCAGTTTCTTTGAAGGCGAGGCCGGGCGGCTCGAACAGCTGCGACGCGACTCCCATTTAGACTCACTGACTCAAACACTGGACCGGCCACAGTTCATTAAACAACTTGGAAAAACAATTCACGACGATCAGGCGGCGGCGCTTGGTGTGATTTCTCTGTTCAGAATTCGCGGCCTGCAAAAATTAAACAGAAGCCACGGACGTGAAGTGGCAGACATTCTGCTCAAGGAAACCGGCGCCACGCTCAATAGATTTGTCGATGACAATCCGGGCTGGGCGGCGGGCCGTCTTAACGGCTCGGATTTCGCAATCCTCTCTCCCGGCGCGGTTGGCGCCAAAGAAACGGCAATGCGTATTCAGGAGGCGCTGCTGCTCAAACTCGAGGCGCTGGAGCTCAGCGATGCAGTCGATATGCCGATGGCGGTCTACGCTTACAAGGAGGGCGATGATGTATCCGATGTTCTCGGCAATGTCGACAGTGCTTTTGCTTCCGCCGAAACACTGGGCGAATCCGCGCTTGAAATCTTTATCCCACCACCGCCCGACAACCATCGCCATGACGCCGAAGAGTGGCGCGACCTGCTCGAAACGACCTTTAGCAACGGCAATATAGAGCTTCAATGCTACCCCGTGGTAAATAACGCCTACGAACTGGTTCATCTGGAGTCCTGCGCGCGCATTACCACCGACGGTGGTGACCCCGTATCCGCACGTATGTTTATGACTTGGGTAAACCGGCTGGGCTATGGTTCCAAACTTGATCACGCCGTCATCAATAATCTGGATACCCTACTGGCACGCGAGCAGGCGCATGTCTCGATTCATCTGACGAATCAGTCGATCGCCGACCCCGAATTAATTCGGGCGCTGATGACGGAACTCGGCCGGAGTCCGGACAGAGCGCAGCGCGTATGGATCGAAATACCGGAATACAGCTGCTATCAGCACCTGGATAATTTCCGCCTGCTATGCGACCTCGCGCGCCCGCTGGGCAGCAAGGTCGGCATTGAGCACGCAGGCTTACATATCGAAAAGATCGGGCACTTGCATGATATCGGCATCGACTTTTTGAAAATCGACCAGTCGCTGGTACGCGGCATCGACAGCACGCCTTCGAATCAGGTCTACCTGCGCGGGCTATGCACGATCGCGCATTCGATTTGCGAGCTGGTACTCGCCGAAGGACTGCATACAGATGCCGAATGGGAAACGCTGAAAACGCTGGGCGTTGACGGTGGTAGCGGCGTACTGATTGATCTTCCCCTATCGGACTGATACGGGAAGATCTGACTCTGATTAAAAATCGTCGTCGGAACCGAGAATATCGCCGACACCCGGAGACAGCACATTTCGCAGATTTTTACGCATCAGCATTTTCTTCTGCGCGGCCTGGGGCAGTTCGGTGAACAAGATGATCTGCTTGTCAATCAGCAACTCGATAACATCCTCAACGACCCGCACAAAACCGGGGTCTGTAGCGGTGAGTCCGGCGGACTCGCCGCGTACCGTGCTGAAAAACTCGCTCAGTTCAATCGAATCGGCGTCCACCGCCTCGACACAGCCACCGCTCTGCACCTGAGAAACGGCAACGATATCGCCGTCGGAATTTCGCTCAACGAACGGCATAAGCTGCCTCCTGAATTTTATACAGAGGCAGCCTACCCCAATCCTGCATCAAACGTCAGTAACCAATTTACCGGTACTGATCAGATCGTTGATGATCGTGCTCTGATCGGGCGCACCTGCCACCAAATCGACACCTTCAAAAACGATTGCCTGATCTGCGTTCGAGGCATCGCCGGTCAAGCCACCGGTAGAGCTGATATGCACGGTGCTATTTACGCCATCTGATTCTACGAAGATGAATGACTCCAGATTGCCTGCATTTTCACCAACCAACAGGTCACTTAGATTCAGCACATCGCCCTCAGCGGCATTGAAGTCGGTGATCGTGTCGATTGCAGGCGAACCAACTGACCCGGCATCGCCCAATTCCCAGGCAAAAACATCAGCGCCGAGGCCACCGGTCAATGTGTCATTACCCTGACCGCCGACCAGCGTATCGTCTCCACCGCCTGCACTGATCGTATCAGCGCCAGAACTACCGATAAGTACTTCCGCATCATCCGTACCGGTTAATACGCCGGAACCGTCACCGACCTTGACACTAAGATCGAAAGTCGCCACATCACCATCGCCGTCAATAATGCTGAACTGGAACTCCTCCACTTGCCCGGCAGCCGTTATCACGGGCGCATAGGAGTAATTTCCTGTTGAGAAATCAAAGGTAAACTTGCCGCCCAATGCAGTTGGCTCATCAACGAGATTTCCATCTGTACTCTGGTAAGTGGCACCGTTAAACGAGACCGAACCGACGCTCGCCCCGTCAGCACCCGGCTGCACCACGAACTGACTCAGAACAGAGCCCTCAGCCGGACTGACACTGGCTGTTGAACTGATTGTTCCGTTGAGAGCTGCCAACAAGCCCACCGAAGCACCCAAATGAATAGTCGGAGTACTCGGATCGAGTAGCGGATCATTCGGATCAGATGAAACCGTGAGGTCGTTAGCTACTTCACCCGGCGCCTGCCAAGACACCTTGTTCAGAATAGGGCCAATAACAGCCGCATCTACCGGTGCGTCCGGATTAACATCGATGCCCACCCCGATACCGGCCGCGTAGACGTTTGAAATACCACTGGTTTCTAGAAACGCTTCCCAGGCGGATTCGTTGAGCGAGTAGTGATCAGGGTTGCTGCGATCGGTGCCTGTGAAGTTATTTGCAGGATAACCATCTGAGATAAAGTAAACATTAGTCAGGTCTGCATTGGGCAGATTCTGGGCGTACCCATCCGCAACCGCTGCCATAACATTGTTGTAGTTAGTACCTGACGCAGGGTTGAGATTATCTCCGTTAATAAAATCAAGCGCGCCATCCACATCGTTAACGAACCAGGAAGATTGAACCACCCCGATATTGAATGCATAAATTTGTACATTCAGCGTCGCAACACCCTCATACCCTGACAAAAATTCCTGCATGGTTACCCGCAGCACGTCGATTTTCGAACGCCCTTCGGGATCACTAGGGATCTTGTAGCTCATACTGCTTGAGCGGTCTAACATGAGGACAATATTATGAACAGGCAGATCTGTCGAAGCGAGTTGAGATACGTTCATCGCAACCGGCGCATCATCCTCGATACTGATATTCAACGTCGAATTAGCCGTTTGACCAACCGCATCGGTGACAGTCACGCCAAAGTCGAGATCACGTACGTCTTCGGCAGTGGCGTCGGCGTGATCAATCGGCGCAAGCAGATTGAACTGATAAGCCCCGAATTCGTCGATGGTCAATGTCGCGACGTCCTTAGTACCCGCCTTACCGGTTAAAGTGCCAGCGTCGAATGTCCATTCGACAAGCACTTCGCCGGATGTCACAGGCGACGAGGGGCCGGACAGCGTAAAGTTTACACCACCGCCATCAAAATCCGTGGCGACTATATTGCCGGATGTAACCGAGGGATCATCGCTGGACGATACGGTGGCACTGTTGGTTGTATCCGGCGTGCCTAGGTCATCGGCATTGCCGCCGGCAAGCCCTTCTTCCGAAGCTCTTGCAGTGCCGCTTTCGACAGTTGGACGCTCTTTATCGGTATCAGTAATCGTTGTCAGCACCGAAGCAGCGGCAGGATTAATCACCGGGTTCTCGATGCTGTCGATCGCGGCAACGCTCGCCGGATCAATCGCAACAGTATAGGTCTCGCCATTGTCTACCAATGTATCGTCGATCGCATCGACAGTGAATGGCGAAGAGGTCTTTCCGCCAGCCGGAATAACAACTTCAAGCGTGGCATAGCTGATGTCCTCCGCTTGAGCGGTGCCCAGCACGACAGTCAGTATGATCGTGGTATCGGCAACAACCGGCTTGTCTGACGTGACCACGTATTGGGCCGTGCTGCCTTCAGGCACCGTCTCAGTACCGGCAATCGAGAACGTCACCGTGTCGGGCTCGCCCGTACCACCGTCCGGCTCGTCAGTATCGGTAATCGTGGTCAGCACCGAAGCAGCCGCAGGATTAATCACCGGGTTCTCGATGC
>JBFJYC010000148.1:0-7786 GCA_041622815.1 Spongiibacteraceae bacterium
GTAGTCAGTGCATCGCCGATTGTTAAGAAAGCATTGTCCGATTCGCGCGCAGGAGGCAGGAATCCGGCGATTCTGCTATAACTCAGGGCTGATTATTCACCCAGGCCGACGGATTCAGGACTTGAGCGATTCCCCCGAAATACCACGCGTAGCCAAAGAGCTGAGCTGGCTGTCTTTTAACGAGCGTGTGCTGCAGGAAGCCGACGACCCGGATGTGCCGATGATTCAGCGGGTGCGCTATCTGGGTATTTTTTCCAATAACCTCGACGAATTCTTCCGGGTGCGGGTCGCCGATGTGCAGCGGCTGGCGAACTTCGCCACGCCCTCCAAAAAAATTGAGTACCTCGATCTGCAGGAGCAAATCCGCGACGGCGTACTGGCATTGCAAAAGCGCTTTAACAAAGTCTACGAGAATGTGTTGGCGGAAATGCGCAAGCGCAAAATCTACCTCGTCAATGAAACCCAGCTCGATGAGGTACAGCAGGACTGGGTGCGCAACTACTTCTACGAAAACATACAACCGGAACTGATGCCGGTGATGCTCGACGAGCAAACCGCGCCGCCGGAGCTGAATGATTCGGCGATCTACTTCGCAATTAAACTGAATACGGAAAACAGCAAGCGCTACGCCCTGCTCGAAATTCCCACCGCGCGAACCGGACGCTTTATCCGCATACCCAAGCGCAAAGGCAAGCGCGGCAAAGTGGTGATGGCGATCGACAATATCATCCGGCTCTGCCTCAGCGATGTGTTTATGGGCATCCTGCCGCTGACCTCCGCCGAGGCTTACACGATCAAAATTACGCGTGATGCGGAATTGGAGCTCGGCGAAGAAATCACTGAAAGCTTTTTCGAGCGCATCTCGCAAAGCCTGAAAAAACGGCGCTCCGGCGTGCCGGTGCGATTCGTCTATGATGAGAGCATGCCGGAAGATCTGCTCGGCTATTTCACCCGCCGGCTGATGCTCGGCAAACTCGACTCAATTATTCCGGGCGGGCGCTATCACAACTCGAAAGACTTTATGAGTTTTCCGAACCTCGGACCGGCCTATCTGGAGTTCAAGCCGCTGCCGCCGATTCCGGTGCCGGCGATCGACGAGAGCCCGAATATTTTTGATGCAATCCGCGATCGCGATGTGCTGCTGTACTACCCCTACCACCACTTCAGCTATCTCGAGCGCCTGGTTAAGACCGCCGCCATTGACCCGGCGGTTCGCAGCATCAAGATCTGCCTGTACCGGGTCGCCTCCGCCTCGCATATCGCCGATGCGCTACTCAACGCAGTGGCCAACAAGAAAGAAGTCACCGTTGTGGTGGAACTGCAGGCCCGCTTCGACGAAGAGGCCAATATCGACCTCGCCGAGCGGCTTACCGATAACGGCGTGAATGTAATCTTCGGCGTACCGGGCCTGAAGGTGCATTGCAAACTGCTGCTGATCACGCGCATGGAAAACAGTACGCCGCGCTACTACAGCCATATCGGCACCGGCAATTTCAATGAAAAAACCGCGCGCCTGTACACCGACTTCAGCCTGCTGACCTGGAATCAGGAAATCGGTGAGGAGCTGTGGCAGGTATTCGACTTTATCGCCTTCACCTACCGGCGCCATGAATTCAAACACCTGATGGTGTCGCCACTGGATAGCCGCGCCAAAATCCGCGCCAAAATCCGGCGCGAGGCAGATAATGCCCGCAGAGGAAAAACCAGCGGCATCACCATCAAATGTAACAACCTGGTCGACAACGAATTGATTGATGAGCTGTATGCGGCGAGTCAGGCCGGTGTCAGCATCCGCATTATCGTACGCGGCATGTGTTCTTTGGTGCCGCAGGTGAAGGGCATCAGTGACAATATAGAAGCGATATCTATTGTCGACCGCTATCTGGAGCATCCGCGGGTGTTTGTGTTCCACAACGACGGTCTGCGCGAATTCTATCTTTCATCGGCCGATATCATGACCCGCAATATCGACTACCGGGTTGAGGTGGTGGTACCGGTCTACGATCTGGACCTGCAGATTCAGCTGCAGAATATCCTGGATATTCAGTGGTGCGACAACGTCAAGGCGCGCACCATCGACGCCGGCATGCGCAACCAGAAGCGCGAGCGCAGCCGCAATGCCAAAATTATCCGCTCGCAGGAAGTGATCTACCGGTATTTGAAAAGCGGCAAGATGCCGAAGCTATCAAAGCGGCAACTCGCGCTGCCAAGCGCCAAACCGGCAAAAAAGAAAACCGCTAAATAAAGTTGAAAAGACTCAGGTTCTGCACCCGGGCGAAGGCCGCCTGCGATGCTTCCAGACTGACCAGCTGTTGGCTGAGTAAGGTGGCGGCGGCGGGCACATCCACATCTTCAAGATCGGATCGCAACGTTTGAAACTGTAGCTTCGCATCCGCATTCAATTCAATTTGGTCTGCCACGCTACGCATGCGGCCGCCGATATCGGTTTGTACACCGATCAAGCGGGCAAGAGATGCATCCAGTCCTTCGATACCTTGATTGATATTGGTATTGCGCGCAGCGTTACTAACCGGCGAGCCTGAAGATGTCTCCAGCGTGGTAATCAGGTTGCTCAATTCGGCGAATATGTCGGTCTTGCCGCCGCTGGCAATCGCAAAGGTATCGCCTGCTGCAGGTTCACCCTCGATAGTCACCGATACGCCCTGAAATGCGATTGAATCCCCGGAGGTAAAACTGCCGGTACCCACCACGGTCGAGGCGCTATCGAGAACTTCGTAGCTGCCGGGCGCGGTAAAGCTAATCGTATAGGCGGCGCCGGTATATAAGGCCGGGTTGGTCACTGAACTGCCGTTGTACGAACCGGTACCGGTATTGCCGGTACCCGGCGTGGTGGTAAAACTGCCGTTGCCGTCAGGCACACCCATAAATACCGCAGAGCCCGGGTCCCGATCGCTCATATAGCGGGCCGGGCCGATCTGCAGATTGCGGCGACCGTCATCACCGCTGTAGGTCACAACACCCGAGTTCAGCGAAAACGGCGGCGAGCCTTCCTGAAAGCCGCCGAATATATGATTGCCATTGCCGTCGGCGCTGTTCGCCAGCTGCACCAGATCTTCGCGCAGCTGCTTGATTTCAACCGCCACCGCCGCGCGCGACTCATTGGTTTCGGTCGCGTTGTTGGCGCGAATCGCCAGTTCCCGCACCCGCTGAATAATATTGATCGAGCTTTCGATCGCGCCCTCTTCCAGGCGCAAGCGGCCTTCAAGCGTTGAAGCGTTGCGGGTGTATTGCTCCGAGCGGTTAATCGCGGCGCCCAAAGTCGCCACCCGCACCACACCGATAGGATCGTCCGCCGCCTGGGTAATACGCTTGCCGGTGGCGAGCTGATTCTGGGTTTTCGAGATCGACGAATAACCGTTGGTAATCGAGGCGAGCCCTTGCAGAAAAATCTGTGCGCTGGAAATTCTCATAGCGTAGTCACCGGAATTCTTTACCGCGTCGCCGCGAACAAGGTATCGAGCATTTCACGCGCAATACCGACTGCCTGTGCCGCAGCAGTATACGCCTGCTGGTGTCGCAGCAGATTGGCGGCCTCCTCATCGAGATTGACGCCGGAAATCGACTCGCGCCGCGACACGTTCTGATCCAGAATAATTTGCTGGGAATCGCGGTTAATCTCGGCGTTGCGCGTAAGCACCGCGACCTGCCCGAGAATCTCTAATGCTGAAGACTGCAGATTGGTGGTACTGCTATCCAATAACTTTTTGGTTTCCAGCCCGGCCAACTCCAAAGCATTGCGGTTGTCACCGAGACCACCCGTATTCGGCTCAATATAAAACTGATCGCCCGCCGCTGGCGCGCCGTTGATCACCACCCGGGTGCCGTTGATATCGATGGCCGAGCCTGCGGTATAGGTAAAGCTGCCCGAGCCATTGATCTGGTAAGTGCTGGCTGTCAGAAAGGTAATATTGCTGGATGCCAGCAAGCTTGGATTATTGACGTCAATGATTTCGCCATTACTGATTTCACCGCTGCCGGTATTGGCGGTATTAGCGCCGGCACGGGTCGGTGCGGCAGCGGCAATACTGGCCGGATTGTTGATTAGGCGTGTGACATTTTCGAGCGCGCCGGAGGTCGCACGCACCAATAATTCATCCTCGGCTACCGGCGTACCGCTAACGGTAATGCTGAGGCCGTTAAACAGGAACGGATCGCCGACTGTGCCGGTGCCGGTGTAAGTTTGCGCTGAGCCGTCTTTGTCGTAGATATTCCAGGTGCCACCGACAAACCGCATTCGGTAATCCGTTGCTTCCAACTCCGAGACATCGGTCAGCGTCACCGTTGCCCCGACCGCACTATTGTTGCGGGTGCTCGGCAACGCGTCCGGCACCGGTACCCCGAAAAAATCACCGCCGAGTGCACCGGTCAGGTCGGTGCCTTCACGGTGCTGCTCATTAAACGAAACCGACAGGCCGTAAACCACGCGACCCAGCGTAAAACGCGCTTCATCGAGAATATCATCGCGGAATGCGAGGGTACCGCCCAGTGTCCCGCCGCTGATGCGGTCATCGATAATCTTGCTGCCGGTACCGTGCTCAATCGCAACACTGACCTTAAACGGATTAAAATCATTGCGTATGGCGCTGAGATCATAGCTTTGTGAACCGGTGACAATCGATTCGCCACCACCGACAAAGATATTCAGCGCACCGTCATCCTGCGGCACCGTGGTCACGGTCACCAGCTTGCTCAGCTCTTCAATGGCGGCATCGCGGCGATCCAGCAAATCGTTGGGTGTGATGCCGTTGCCGATATTGTTCTGAATCGACGCGTTCAGCGATGCGATATTTTGCGCCAGACCGTTGATCGACGACACATTGGAGGTAATTCGGTTGCTAACATCGTCTTGCAGCGTGTCGAATTGCTGGTCGATGCTGTTAAAGCGCGCAATCAGCGAGTCCGCCTCTGACAACACTACCTGCCGCGCTGCCAGAGACGACGGATCATCCGCCAGCTCCTGCAACGAAGAAAAGAATGCACTCAGCGCAACATTCACGCCGTTGCCGCTGCTGGAAAGAATATTATCCACCTGCGACGCGAGACTATGGAATGTATCCATCTGATTCATAGCAGATGTGGAAGAGCGGATCTCGCTGATCACGAACTGGTCGTAAATCCGCTGCACATCCTGAATCGCAACACCGTTGCCGATACTGCCGAACCCGAGATTCTGTGGTTCGCGTGTGCCGAACTCGACCCGCTGGCGGGTATAGCCCGGTGTCTGCGCATTGGCAATATTATGCGAAACGGTGCCAATCGCACGCTGCTGACTTAACAGCCCGGAAAGTGAATTAGATAGCAGATTAGGCATCGTTGTCTGACCCGCCGATATTGTTCATGCGCAGTTGCAGGGAAAGCGATGCGGCTGATGCCGCCATCGACTCATTGTTCAGTTTCGGATCTGCAGACTCATGCAAATTACCGCCGAGCTGACGTTCAATAATTTTTGCCAGGCCGACACCACCACCTTCCGACAATGTCACCGACAACTGGCTGTCCATCATGTCCTGATAGAAACCGACATCGCCGCCTGAAAACATACCGCCTTCGGGCACGGTGTCGCGCATACTTTTCAACATCATCTGTAGAAACAGACTTTCAAACTGCTTCGCGACCGGTGCAATCGCATCGGCTTCGTCCTGTGACGCCAGCCGCTTCAGGTCGGCGAGACCGGAAATATTGTGATACTGGGCGGCTTGAACGCTCATTGCTCAGATCACTATCAGGTCTGCGCGCAGCGCGCCCGCCTGATCCAGGGCTTCGAGTATGGCGACAAGATCACCCGGTGCAGCGCCGACCGAGTTGATTGCGGTAACGATTTCTTCCAGCGTGACGCTGCCCTCGACCAGGAACATGCGATTGCTTTCCTGCTCGATACTGATATTTGAATCCGGTACCACGACGGTTTCACCGCCGCGCGAGAAGGCTTCCGGCTGACTCACCAGCGCGCTTTCACCAATCGAAACCGTGAGCGAGCCGTGGGTAACCGCAGCCGGCAAGACCCGCACATTACCGCCGATTACGACGGTACCGGTACGCGAATTGATCACGACTTTGGCGACGCCGGCGGCGGGCGACACTTCAAGATTCTCCAGCAGTGAGATATATGCGACCTTTTTGGTCGGATCGGCCGGACCGGTTACCAACACCGATGTCGGATCTTTGGCCTGCGCCGAACCGGCACCGAAACTTTTGTTAATCTCCTCGGCCAGACGGTGCGCCGTCGTAAAATCCGGTTTTTTCAGATTCAGAACGATGGCGCTCTGGGTACCCAGGGTCGTCGGCGACTGCCGCTCGACAATAGCGCCGTTGGGAATTCTGCCGGCACTGGGGATGTTGATGGATACTCTGGAACCGTCCTGCCCGGTCACACCGAGGCCACCGACCAGCAAGCTGCCCTGCGCCATGGCGTAAACCTGATTATCAGCGCCCAGCAAAGGCGTCATCAGCAGCGTGCCGCCGCGTAAACTTTTGGCATTACCGATAGACGACACGGTAATGTCGATCGCCTGACCGGGCTTGGCGAAGGCCGGCAGCGTGGCGTGGACAGTCACCGCCGCAACGTTTTTCAGCTGCGGATTCACATTATCGGGCACACGGATTCCGAAACCGGACAGCATGTTACGGATACTCTGCACGGTAAAAGGTGCCTGACTGGTCTGGTCACCGGTACCGTCGAGACCGACAATCAAGCCATAGCCGACCAGTTGGTTATCCCTGACACCGAGTACATTGACCAGATCTTTCACCCGGTCGGCCTGTGCCGGCGCGACACACGCCAACAGTAGCAAGGTACCGACTACTCGGAATATAGATTTCACGCTTGATAATTTCATGGTCAGCATCCTAGAAGGGCGACAGCACTGAGTTAAAGAAACGCGATATCCAGCCGGGCCGGTTGGCATCTGCAATCACGCCCTTGCCGCTGTAAGTAATCCGGGCATCGGCGAGTTTGAAAGAAGGGATAGAGTTATCGGCGCCGATATCGATCGGGCGCACATACCCTTTCACGTGAATAAATTCTTTGCCCTGATTAATGGTCAGCCATTTGTCGCCCTCGACACGCAGCAGGCCGTTGGGCATCACTTCGCGCACAACGACGGTGATACTGCCGGTTAGGCTATTACTCTGGCTGCTGGAGCCGCTGCCTGAAAAATCGGTATCCGCGCTTACTGAGCTATTGCCGAAGCCATCGCCGTTATAGGTTAACGGCCGGCCGAACAGCGTCGGCGCGGCAATACCCACGCTGGTGCCTTTGGCGGTGGCGGTGCTGGATGATTTGCTGGCATCGGTCTGCTCGACCAGGGTGACGGTAATCGAATCGCCGATCTGACGCGCACGCTGATCGGTAAACAGCGCCATATTGCGCCCCGCCATATAGATCGAGCCGTAGTTTTCTGCAGGAGCAGGCGCCGACATCACCGAGCTCGCGTCCGGCACATCGTTAACCACAACGGCTTCGGTAGTCGCACAGGCAGTGACGTAGACGGCGGCGATCAACACCGCAGCGATACGTAATACCTTTGTCGTGTAATTCATATCAACTACCTCTGCCGTCGACTATCGCTTACAGGTTGTTGTTCACGTACTGCAGCATTTCATCGGCACTGGCGATGGCTTTGGAATTCATTTCATAGGTGCGCTGGGTTTCAATCATGCCCACCAGTTCCTCGACAACATTGACGTTGGAAGCTTCAAGCGCGCCCTGCATCACGGTGCCCAGACCGGTCAGGCCGGGGGTGCCGGTTTGCGGCGCACCGCTGGA
>JBFJYC010000149.1:0-7781 GCA_041622815.1 Spongiibacteraceae bacterium
GCGGCTATTACTTTTTGCCCAAGTTTGTCGCCGGGCGACCGACAGATACGCTCGGCGGATTCCAACTACCCCGACCCCTCAAGCAGCGGCTGCATGCGGCGATGATCCGGATGGTAGTCGGTAAGCCGACCGACTATGGCCTGCCGGAACCGGATTACAAAATGTACGAGTCGCACCCGGTGATTAACTCGCTGGTACTGCATCATATCGGTCATGGCGATATCAAGCCGCGTCCGGATATCGACCGGGCGGAGGGCAATACAGTGTATTTCACCGATGGCAGCAGCGGCGAATACGATCTGATTTTGCAGGCCACCGGCTACCATCTGGACTATCCGTTTATCGACAACAAGTTGCTTAACTGGAGCGATGCCGGTGCGCCGTCCTTGTTTCTGAATGTGTTTCATCCGCAGTATGACGACCTGTTTATGATGGGGATGATCGAGGCGGCCGGCTTGGGCTGGGAAGGGCGCAACAAGCAGGCGGAAATGGTGGCTCTGTTTATCCGGCAGAACGAGGCCGCTGGCGAGGCCGCACAGCAACTGAAAGCGCAGAAAGCGGCGTTTGGTGGTGAGCGGCTAAGCGGTGGTTATCAGTATCTTGCGCTGGAGCGCATGGCTTACTACGTCCACAAAGAAACTTACTTAAAGGCGATGGCCGACCAGGTAAAGCAGCTAAAACACAATCTGACGCCCGCCTGATCCGTGTACGATCACGTCGAAATCGCGTTCAGCCCCGGCAGTTTACTGCTGCTGAACGGCATCCTGGCATTGATGATGTTCGGTGTGTCGCTGCAGCTGAAGCCGGCGGATTTCGCGCGCATTATCAGCAACCCGCGGGCGCCACTGGCCGGGCTGTTGGCGCAGTTTGTGTTGTTGCCCGCCGCCACCTGCGCCGCAACGGTGCTGTTGAATGTCGAGGCGTCTTTGGCATTGGGCATGCTGCTGGTCGCTTCCTGCCCCGGTGGTACCTTCTCCAATGTGATGACCTGGCTCGGCCGCGGCAGTGTGCCGGTGTCGGTCAGTATGACCGCCGTGTCCAGTTTGGCGGCGATGGTGATGACGCCGTTGAACTTCGCGTTCTACGGCGGCTTGAATCCGAATACCCGCCAATTGCTGACAGAAATCGCCATTGATCCGGTGGGTATGATGTTGCTGGTAGTGGCGGTACTGGTTGTGCCGATGGCGATGGGTATGCTCACCGGGCGTCATTTTCCGCAGTTGGCGGCGCGCAGCGAGAAGCCGATGCGGGTGATCGCGATGCTGATCTTTTTGGGTTTTGTGGCGATTGCGGTAATCAATAACGGCGACGTCTTCAGGCGCCATGCGCTGTCGGTGATCTGGCTGGTGGTCGGACACAACCTGCTCGCGCTGTCCCTCGGTGCGTTGGCGGGACGCGCGATGCAATTGCCGCTGGCGGAGCGCCGCGCGGTCACCATGGAAGTCGGTATTCAGAACTCGGCGCTGGCGCTGGGTATTATTTTTACTTTTTTCCCCGGCGCCGGCGGTATGACACTGATCGCAGCGCTGTGGGGTGTCTGGCATTTAATTTCAGGACTGTCGCTGGCCTATATCTGGTCGCGCAGCGGGGAGCATACGGGTGGCTGATTCGATTCTTATTACCGGTGCCGGCGGCTATGTCGGCAGCCAGCTGGCGCAGCGATTGGCCGGAGAAATGAAGGTGATCGGTATCGATATCCGGGTGCCGGAAAATCCACCCTGTAAAATTATCAGCGCCGATATTCGTGATGCCGGTCTTGCCGGGCTGATGCGGGATGAAAACATCAGCCATGTTGTTCATCTCGCGTCGGTGCTGGAATCCAGTGGTGATATAGAACGGGATTTCGATATCGATGTGAACGGTACCCGCAATATTGTTCAGTGTTGTATTGAAGCGGGCGTTGAACATCTGACTGTGACCAGTTCCGGCGCCGCCTACGGATACCACGCGGATAACCCTGAGTGGATCGATGAAGCGGACGCACTGCGCGGTAACTATGAGTTTCCCTACTCGCGCCACAAGCTCATGGTGGAGCAATATTTAGCCGGGGTACGTGAACAGCACCCGCAGCTTGCACAATTAATTTTGCGACCCGGCACCGTGCTCGGCGCGAATACGCGCAACCAGATCACCAATCTATTTGAGAAGAAGCGGGTGCTCGGTATCCGCGGTTCTGATTCGCCGTTTATTTTTATCTGCGACGAAGATGTGGTGGCGATTATCGAGAAGGGTATCCGCGAGCGCATCAGTGGTATTTACAACCTCGCCGGCGACGGGGCGCTGCGCATCGATGAGGTTGCAGCGATGCTGGGCAAGCCGCTGCTGCGTCTGCCCGCCGGTTTGATTCGCTTCGCCTTAACGGTTACGTCGGCACTGGGTATCGGGCGCTACACGCCGGATCAGGTAAATTTTCTCCGCTACCGGCCGGTGTTGAGCAATCACCGCCTCAAGGCGGAGTTCGGCTACACGCCCCGGCGAACCAGCCGCGAAACCTTCGCCTATTTTATCGAACATGCCCGTGCCCGGGGGCAGCTATGAGCCGCGTCCTGATTACCGGTGCCGCCAGCGGGCTCGGCTGGGCGATGGCGCAGGTGTTTTTTGCCCGCGGCGACCAGCTATTACTGGTCGACCGGGACCAGGCTTTATTACAGGAGCGCGCCACAGCACTCGCTGACCCGGCGCGTATTACGGTTGTGGTCGCCGATCTGAATACTGAAAACGGTGTGCAGTCGGTGATCGACGCCACCATCGCCGAGCACCATGTGCTCGATATCCTGATCAATAACGCGGGTATCACTCATCGCTCTGCTGCGCGGCTCACTGACCCCGCCGTGTTCCGGCGTGTTATGAACGTCGACTGGCAGGCGCCGGCGGAACTGGCGGTCGGCTTATTGCCGTCGCTGCGCCGCGGTGAGGGCGCGATTATTAATATCGGCTCGATGGCGGGCTGGATGCCAGTGCCGGGCCGGGCCGCCTACTGTTCTGCGAAGTCGGCGTTGACGCAGTTTTTTGAAGTACTGCGGGTTGAAGAGGCGGAGCACGGTATTCACGTGTTAATGGTGTATCCGTCGTTTCTGGATACGCCGATCGAAAAAAATGCCCTCGGCAAGGACGGCCGTCCGGCGACCCATGCGCGTTCGACAGTCGGTCGTATCGACAGCGCCGATGAGTTGGCGCGCAATATTGTGGTGGCGCTGGGCAAGAAAAAGCGTTGGCTCTATCCGAACCGCGCCACCTGGCTGGCGAGTTTGCTCTGGCGACTGGCGCCGGGTCTGTTTCACCGCGGTATCCGCCGTAAATTCGCCTCCGAACTGGAGGTGCTGTAGTGGACCCCTGGCTGCTGCTCGCAGTTTTCGTCACAGTTGCCTACACCATTGAGGCGATCACCGGCTTTGGCAGCATCGTTATCGCCTTGTCCCTCGGTGCACTGTTACTGCCGATTGAAGCCATGCTGCCGGTGCTGGTGCCGCTCAATATACTGATGACCGGCTATTTGGTGCTGCGCCATCGCGCGGCAATCCACTGGCCGACCTTGTTGAAAATGATTCTGCCGTTAATGGCCGCCGGTACCCTGATCGGCTACGGCCTGCGTCCCTGGTTGGGCGATCAGACGTTGCAGCTGCTGTTCGGCGTTTTGGTTACCTGGTTTGCCGGTCGTGAATCGCTGCGGCTTTGGCATGGCATTGAAGCGGTTAAACACGGCGCATGGTGGACACGGGGTTGGATGCTGGGTGCCGGTTTAACCCACGGTTTGTTCGCATCCGGCGGCCCGCTGTTGGTGTATTCATTGACCGGTGTGCAATTGGATAAGGCCGCATTTCGTGCCACGCTGGTCACTGTTTGGTTCAGCCTCAACTCGTTGCTGACAGTGGTGTTCGCACTGGATGGCAGCTTGTGGCCGGCGGTGCCGCAGATTGCCTGGTATATCCCGTTGTTGGTGGTGGGTGTTGTAGCCGGTGAGTTTTTGCATCATCGGGTGGACGAACAGCGCTTTAAGCAGGTAGTTTTCGGGGCTTTGTTTATTACCGGTTTGGCGTTGTTGTTTAGTGCGCTCCGGTAGCAATAAAATCGGGAGGAAGATGAACTGGGAAAATTTTTCTGAGACACGCCGTGAATACGTCCGTGTAGGCTTGGCGATAGCATCCATGCTATCGACAGTCTCAGAAAAATATTCCCAATCCATCTTCTCGAGATATGAGTGACTTTCGAGTCTCGCGACATCATTGAGGCCGGCGGTTCAGAACAGGTTTTCGGGACCGTCCGAGGCAGGACGCCGAGGCCGAGCGTACAGGGACGTATTTACAGCGTGTCCCGGAAACCTGTTGTGGACTGCTGGCCCGCACTGAGCCGAAGCTAAAAATTTAATGAACGATAAGGATCGTATGGGAATGGTATCCAAAAATAAGAAACCTTTAGCAGCCACAATTGGTTTATTACTGATCTTTGTGGCGCCGGGCTTGGTGGCGCAAGGCAGCAACGCGAGGGTGCTGGAAGAGGTGGTCGTGACGGCCCAGAAAACCCAGCAGAGCCTGCAGGACGTGCCGATTTCAATCAGCGCGATGTCCGGCGATTTTATGGCGGACAATGCGGTTGCCGATCTGGTTGAGGTCGCGGCTTACGTGCCTAACGTGCGGGTTGAATTCACCAGTCCGTCTTCGCCACAGGTATTTATCCGCGGCTTCGGCACCAACGCATTTAATCCCAGTTTTGAACCGGCGGTGGGTCTGGTGCAGGACGAAATTTTCTTCGGGCGCCCGACCTACTTTACCGAGTCGATGTTTGATCTAGATCGTGTGGAAGTGCTGCGCGGCCCGCAGGGTACGCTGTTCGGCAAGAACACCATTGCCGGTGTGTTCAGCGTGACCACCCGCAATTCGCCTGCAGAAGAAGGGCTGGAAACCGACTTGTCCTATAAGCGTGAAGATTACGGCGACAAGCGCATTGAGCTCGCCGGTGGCTACCGTTTTTCGCCGGCATTCGGTGTGCGGGCCGCGTTACTGAAATCGGACCGCGATGGCCATATTGAAAATACCAAAGTAAACCGCAAGGAAGATAACCGCGATCAGGATGCCTGGCGGTTTAAGGCGGAATGGGAGCCGGTTGAAGATTTGTCGCTGCAGCTGGTGCTGCAGTCATCGGAGACCACGCTGAATTTCTGGCCGCGGCAGCTGATGAATATGGATCAGGATACCTATGATTATCTGGTCCAGTTCGACCCGCAGATCGAAGACGATCCTTTCAACTTTCAAACCAGTTTCGATAATGCAGGCGAGATGTTTAAAGGCTCCGATACCGCATTGATCCGCGGCGATTGGGCGCTGGGCCCACGGCTCGGTCTGCAGGATCTGACCTCAACCTTTGTGCTCGGTTCGTCGATTCTCGATGTCACGCAGTTTCAGGATCTGGATGTGTCGCCGGCGGATCTGCTGAACCTCGATGAAGTCGACGATTATGAGCAATACTCTTTTGAATGGCGTTTTGCCGGTAATGCCGGCAGCCTGTTCGGTCTCGGCGGTAATGTGTCGCTGCTGGCCGGACTGTATTGGTTCCAGTCGGATTTCCATCTGATTGCCGATGTCATTATCGGCGATGACATCGCGTCCTATGCGCAAACCCCGGACGGACAGGCATTGCTGAGCGGCGGCGGTCCGACGCCGGGTAATCCTGCCGGCGGCACTATTGGCGGGACGCTGCCTCCTCTGAAAGGTTCTGTGAACGAGACCGATTACTACCGGTTTGATTATTTTCAGGATACCGAGGCGACTGCATTGTTCGGGCAAATGGTCTGGGATATCACCGATAAGTGGGTGCTGACGCCGGGTATCCGCTTCAACCGCGAAACCAAAATGTCGACGCCGACCGGTACCTCCTATTGCGACAACAAACAGACCGCACCCTGTGTCACTTCTACGGCAATCGGCGCCAATGACTATGCGCCGGGCACCATCAAGCGCACCGAAACCAATGTCTCGCCCAAGGTGTCGCTGGCCTACTACGTTACCGAGGCGGTATCGGTGTACGGCTCCTGGACGCGGGGTTTTAAGAGTGGCGGTGTTAACGCTATCTCATTTACCGGCGACGGCCTCGAGTTTGACCCGGAAGAGGCCGAAGCCTGGGAGCTCGGTCTGCGCAGTCAGTTGTTTGATGACACCTTGAAACTGAACCTGACGATGTACCGCATGGATTTCGAGTCGCTGCAGGTGCTGGCTTTTAACGGCCTGTTTTTTGACGTAACCAACGCTGCCGAGGCATTTTCAGAGGGGGCGGAAGCCGATATGCAATGGCTGACGCCCTGGGCGCCGCTCAGTATCGATGCTTCGGTGGGTTATTTGCAGGCGCTTTATAAGGAGTATCCGGGAGCGCCGGCGCCGATCAGTCAGGGGCAGGGTGAGTTACAGGATCTGGCGGGGAAAACGCTCGGCTTTGCGCCGCGCTGGACCGCAACCCTGTCACCGCGTCTGGAGTTTCCACTGGGTTCGATGCTGCTGAAGATCGGCATGACCGCGCAGTTTCAGGGTGAGCATTTCACCGATACCGATCTCGATCCGAACACTAAAATCCCGGGCACCACCGAATTGTCGGCGCATATTTCGCTGAAGTCACTCGACGGCGGCTGGAACCTGACTATCGGTGGTAAAAATCTGGAGGATGAGCGGGTGCTCAATCAGGTTATCGATACCGCGCTGTTCCCGGGCACTTATAACCCCAGCCAGCGGCCGGGCCGCAGCCTCTATGCGACGCTGGGATACAGGCTGTAAACCGAGTGCCGGGTGCGGCTGCTAGTCGGCCGCAGTCTCGACCACAGAGGCGTTCGTTTGCAGTACCAAATCGCGGCAGTCCTCCGCAGTAATATTGGCACCGGACAGGGCTGCATCGGCTTCGTTCTGCAGCTTTTCGGCGTTCGCGAGCAGCGTGCTTTTTGTCGCGGTGTCGCTGGTGGTCTCGGATTGCATATAGGCCTGTTCCGCGAGTTTTTGTAGCAGCGCGTAATTGAATCTCAGCTCGCTGAGCGTCCGCACGCAGTTATTGCGTGCCTGGCGCAGTTCGCGGGTCTTGTCGCTGATGACCGGTACCACGGAATAATCCTGCGGCGGCATATCCGGCTGTGGCCCGAGCACCTGAAATTGGCTGCGGAAGATGCGCGTGTTGATACGGCAGCTATTGCCGAACTGCATCCAGCCGCAGGATTCGCAAAAAATCTGAAAGTCACCGGTATATTCGCCGGGCGCGACGCCGCGCAGGTCAATCACCGCTTCAACGGTGCGCTTTTCACCCTGGGCAATTTGTTGCAACCAGTCAGAGCCGCGCACCTTGATAAACTCCAGCCCGTTGGCAACAAACAGGAAATCCTGTGGTTCGGCGCAATCCTGATTCAGCGCGCTGAGTTTGATCGAGTAGACTTTTTCGGTGTGACCGCGCCCGAATTCAATGGTCGGAATCTGCGGTTGATTCGCTGCTGCGGTATCCGGGCTGTCGGCGGCGATGCTGCTGCCGGCAAACAAGGCAATAAGAGTCAGGGCCAGCCATCTTGTCATAACGCGTCAACTCCGCTGTTGGCAACGAACTATTTGATATGGCCGATGTGCGGGCCCAGTATTTGTAAAAAGGGTTTTAGCATTTTGCTGTTGGCGCAGACAATGTTGCCCGTCTCGAGGAAATTATTTCCGCCCTGCAGGTCGCAGACCAGCCCGCCGGCCTCTTTGACGATGAGCACGCCGGCGGCGATATCCCATTTGCGCAGCCCGACTTCCCAGAAACCGTCCACCCGCCCGGCGGCGACA
>JBFJYC010000150.1:0-7740 GCA_041622815.1 Spongiibacteraceae bacterium
ACGGCGGTCTGAATGCGCTGAATATGCAAATGCCGCGGGCCTTCGATTAACGCACCAAGTACACAGCAGCTAGCGCCACACCGTTTCGTATAGCTCTGCGATATCTGCAGCTTCGGGGATTGCCGGGTTATTGGCCGGTGAACCCGAGGCAAGAGCCTGTTCAACCATCACCGGAATCGCATCGAACCAGGCGGTTTTTGTGATTCCGAATTGTTCGGGCGTCGGCACCTCCAGCTCGGCGCAGAGATCGCGCAGGGCGCTCAACAGTTGAGCCACTGCCTCCCGGTCCGGCGTGCCAATCTCTGCAATGCCCATTATCCGCGCGGCCTCTGCGTAGCGCGGCAGGGCGGCATTCACACTCCACGCCGTAATATCCGGCAGCAACATCGCGTTACTCATACCGTGAGGCACGTGAAAATGGGCGCCGATCGGCCGGCTCATGCCGTGAATCAATGTCACCGATGCATTAGCGAAAGCAATACCGCCCTGAGTCGCCGCCAGCATCATGGCTTCGCGCGCAGGATGGTTATCGGGTTCATTACAAGCTATGCGGATATTCTGGTAGACCGCGCGCATCGCGGTGAGTGCGATGCTGTCGGTGAACGGATTCGCCTTGCGACTGACATAGGCCTCAAGCGCATGGCATAAGGTGTCCAGCCCGGTATCGGCGGTGAGCCGCCGCGGCATGCTCAGTGTCAGTTCGTAATCAACCAATGCCGCCACTGGCATAAAACCGAGCCCGCCGCAGAGCATTTTTTCGGTGGTTTCGGTGTCGGTGATCACCGCGACCCGGGTCACTTCCGCGCCGGTCCCGGCGGTGGTCGGAATCGCAATAACCGGCAGACCGCTATCGATTGATGCCGGCACTTTGTAGTTGCGCATCGGGCCGTCCAGCAGCGCCATGGCCGCGACTGCTTTTGCGGTATCCATGGAACTGCCGCCGCCAAAGCCGATCACACAGTCGTGATGCCCGGCGCGCAGCACCGCCATTGCCGCGTCTACAGCGTCGGTGGTGGGGTCGGGTACGCAGTCTGTAAAAGTACCGTAGCTCACACCGGCATCATCGAGCTGCGCGGTGATTTTGCCGAGGTTGCCCGACTGTGCCATAAAGGGGTCGGTGACAATCAGCGGCTTGGCGAGTTGTAGTTCTGTCAGCGTTTGTGCAAGCAGAGTGCTCGCGCCGCCGCCGACCCGCAGAATGCGCGGCAGATTAATGTTAGCCGTCATTCGTTATTTTTTACCACCGAATAAACGCCCCAGCAAACCGGATTTCTTTGCCTCCGGAGCCGGCGCGGGCGCGGCTTTGGCTTGAGCAGACGCCGGCAACTGGAACACCAAATCGACACTGCCGAGGGTAATACGGTCATCGTTTTGCAGATAGGTTGACAGTGCCTTGCGACCATTGACGATGGTGCCATTGGTCGACATCCAGTTCACGATTTTCCAGCGTTCGCCCTCGTTGACGAGTTGCGCATGCTGACCGGAGACACTGCTTTCATCGAGGGCAATGTCAGACTCCGCTGCGCGCCCGATTTTCCAGCTTCGGGTTTCGGTGTCACTGCTGGCACCGCCGAGCTCAAATACCTGGCCGCTGAGTGCGCCGCTGGCCACCACCAGACGCGGCGCGGTCGCCGGTGCCAGATTAGCGAGCGGGTCGGCTGCGGGTTTTGCGTCGGCGCTTTTGACCACAAATTGGGTTTGTGAGGCGCGCTCAAGTCCTGCGCTGTCAGACCAGGTTGAAGGAATCTCTGCCGCTGCCGCGCCGCCGATTCTGGTCATATCGCCGTCGTCACTCGCCGCGGCCGGTGCGCCGCCGACCGCGGTGAGGCGTAATTCTACGTCACCGAGGCGGAGGGCATCACCGTGCTGTATCGGCTGTTTTCCCTGCACCGGCGCACCGTTGACTCTGGAGCCGTTACTCGAGCCGAGATCGCTGAAGTGCAGTGCATCACCTTCATGTTCAATCAGCGCATGCTTGCGGGAAACGCTTGAATGCAATACCTGAATGTCGCAGGCCTCGTCGCGACCCAGTGTGGCACCGCTGCCGGCGGGTAGCCTATAGGTCGCGCCGGTTTCGATGTCGGTAAGGATAAAATCGCCGCTGTTGTCAGTCATGTTAAGTCCGTGTTTATTAATAGTGAGAGAAATATAAATAGCATGCCGCTACTGCGATCATGAGACCGGTGACCACAAGTGTGGTGCTTAATTTTGACTTGCCGCTGCTTTCCGGCGGCGTTGCATCGCCCTGTTTCGGTGTCGCCGTCCCCTGACTTGCTATCGAGCCCGGTTGTATGACCTGAATTTTAGTTGTTTCAATTTCGCTGCTGTTGTTCGTGGTGCTGCCGGTCGGCTTTGGCGCGGTAAAATGTTGCCATTTGCCGTCGGCGCCGGTGATGGCTACGGCTTCGGGTGTGCTACCCGGGTCGACTACCGGTCCGTTTTCATCAGCCCGGCACAATACGACGGAGATATTATCCGCGCCGCCGGCAGTCAGCGCCGCGTCAATCAGTGTCTGCAGCGTGTTGTCGCCGCCGGCACTGAGTATTTCTCTGACTTTAACATCGCCTGCGGCATCGTTAAGTCCGTCGCTGCATAGTAGCAAAACCTGTCCCGCAGCCAGCGTACCTTTGATTGTCGGCACCGGGTCGCCCTGATCCCAGGGAATGCCCATCGCCCGCGTGATCACATTTTTTTCAGGGTGCTGCAGCGCCTCTTGCTGAGAGATGTCCGCGCTTGCAAGTAACATCTCAACCTTGGAGTGATCGCGTGTCAGTTGCCGCAGGGTCTCGCCATCCCAGAGGTAGGCGCGGCTATCGCCGATCCAGGCGATTTCGTAATCGTAATCGTTGAACACGCAGCTGACGACGGTTGAGCCCATACCGGCATTACCGCGCCCGCTTTTCGCCGCCGCCAGCACCGCTTCATGGGCGGCGGTAATCGCCTCGTTGAGGTTGGCACCGGCGGCGATACGATCAACCACGGTAGCGGCGACAATCTGGCTTGCGACATCGCCGGAGCCGGCGCCGCCCATGCCGTCGGCGACCAGCGCGAGATGCCAGTCGGTATCGGCAATGATGCGGTCTTCATTGGCTTTGCGCCGGCCGATATTGGTTTTACCGGTGATAGTAATCATCGCTATTGGCCGCTATTGGCCGCTGTTGCCCGCAAGCTGGCGCGCTTCGGCAGCGAAGGCATTGGAGTTAAACCGGGTTTCATCCTTTAACAGTTGGTACAGCTTGTTAAAGCGCATTTTGGCGATCGCCGCATCGCCGGCGCTGATTGAGAGAGTTTCCAGACCGAGAAATATTTGTTCGGCATCGCTATAGTCGCGCCCCAGCCGTTTGCCGGCGTTATGCAACAGCGCAGTGCGTAATTGTTTCGCATCGGCAGCAGTGATCGCGGGGCTGAGCACGGTCGCTGCCTGCGCCATCAAATCGCTGAACGCGGCGGCGCTCTGTCTGAGGCTGGCAGTACTGGTGACCGCGGCGCGATGCAGGTGACGCAGCGCGGTGCTCAGTTTTCCGGCCAGTGTCTTATCGCGGACTGCGGTCGCGACGATAACAAGTTGCAGCGCGCTGTCGTTAAGGCGCACGGCCCCCGCCGGTAACAAAGCACGATCCGCCGCTGCCCGGTTGATGCCGGTGTCCATCTTGCGGTGGCAGCCGTGACAATCGAAAAGTGCCAGTTCCGGCATCATACCGCCGCTTGTTAAATGATCGCTGCTGAGCAATTCCAGATAACGCCGCGCATTGCCGATGACGCCCGCCAGCCAGCGATCGGCGCCGCTAATGTCGCCTTTGCGCTCGCGATAATCGGCATCGACGATATGGTGGGGCGGCATATTGGCTAAAAACGTGTCCAGTTCGAAACGCAGACGCGGATGGCCCGCCGCCATAATTTCGTGATTGGCGAGCCGGCCTGTATCCCCGACATGGCAGCCGCTGCACAGTTCAGCCATCACCTGCGGCTGTTCGGTCGCGACCATGCCGCGTTCGAGATTGGTTTGGTGATTGGCCGAGCTGCCGTAGTGACCGGCAATCCAGCCCTCAGCACCGCCGTGGCATGCTTCGCAGCCAATGCCGTCGCTAATCTGAAAGCGGGGGCCGCGTTGCGGGACAGGCACGTTGTCGGCGTGACAGTCGAGACAGACTTTCGCCTCGGCGGGGTCGCCGATACCCATATTGCGGGCGATTCGCTGTGACTGTTCGTTCAGTAGCAGCCGGTAGGCATTGGAGTGAAAATCGTGTTTGGCCCAGATTCGGTATTCGTTTTGTGGGACAAGTGAATTCTCTGCGGCATCCGCGCGACCGTGGCAAACGCTGGATGCGCAACTGGCGACACCGAGGTGTTTTGCCGGTTCTGCGCTGACAACCGGTACCGACAGGAGTAGGGCGCACAGGCAGGCGACGATTTTTAGTTTGGCGACCATTTATCGATCCTGTTTTTCTGCAGGCTTGTCGGTGACGTACCAGGGCTTTCCGTTCTCGTCGAGATACAGCCCTTGCATCTCCTCGCGCGACATCGGCCGAGAGCCGCGGCGTCCGAATACGGCAATCTGGCCACCGGTTTCGTCTACCGCCCGGTCCCGTTCCAGCGGTCGTGACAAGGACAGTGCGGCGCTTGCCGTGGCTCTGCCGGCAATCCACTGCGGCTTCGGCGAAGGGCTGAAACCATAGAATTTCGGCTGGGTATCCGGCGCAGTCAGCTGAATCACATTCAATCCTGATTTGGCATCGGCAACATAGGCATACAAAGACGCATTGGTGCTCGCCACGATTACATCGCGGCTGTCGGTCAGTCGTCCCTCAGCATCATACGCCTGTAACCAGGTTGGTGCCTCCGGGTGCTCGATATCGACAATCACCAGCCCCTGCTTGCCGGCAGCGATATAGGCGTAATGACGCGATACGAAGATACCGTGAGCATCGCTGAGCCCGATCTCCGCGCCCGGTACCAGCTGCGCCGCTTCGGGGTGCGTCACATCGACAACCTTCATGCCGGTGGCATCGGTGACGAACAGGTAGCGGAACTGCAGCGCCGATGTGCGTGCGTCCTGCAACTCGATAACACTGCTCAGTTGCGGGCGCATCGGTTTGTCGACATTGACGATCGCGATGCCTTCATCGGTGGTGATATAGAGGTAATGGCCGCCGACGGCGATATGCCGGGCGCCGTTCAGTACGCCACGCGGATTCCAGGTCAGTGCGGGTTTAATGCGATTGTTACGCGGTTCACCATCGGCAAAGGTATTGATGTCGACCAGCACCAGCCCCTTTTTACTGTCGGTGATAAAGGCGTAGTTATAAATCGGGTGGAAGGGCTGTTCCTTGTTATCTACCGCCATCAATTTGCCGCGGTTGCGTTCCGGTGCCACCGGCTGGGTGGTGGCCAGCACCACACAGGTCGCATCGGGCAGGTCGATATGATTGTCCTGCCCGAAAATACTGAACGGTGCGCTGATAATCTTCTGGGAGAAGCCTTTGTTGTCGATTGCCTGAATATCAAATACGCGGAAGCCATCGGGCCCGTTTGCGGCGTATAGGTATTCACCGCGGGTTTGCAGACAGCCGGTGCGGCCGGCGCGGTGGTTATTGGACACTTCCAGCACGCGGCCGCGCTCTTCATGCGCTTTGTACCAGTCCGGGTAGGCGTAACGGTGCAGGAAGGAGCCGATCACGGCCTGGGGCTCGTCCCATTCGGTGACCCGTACCGCTTCGACATGCGACTCAGCACCAACCCAGACATTGCGGCCGACGAAATCCAGAAAGTCGGTGCCCAGCGCGAGGGTCTGCGCGACGATTGCGTTGTTGTCATGCTGATCGGACAGGTGACAGTCGCTGCAGATGCGGGTCTCGGTTTTACGCACGGTGTGGGGAAAGTGCGGGTTGAAGGCCTGCGAGCTATAGCCACTCGCCGCTATCGGCGGCTGCTGAATATAAATACTTTCGCGGTTTGAGTTCTTTGACGACAGCACCAGTGCCGATGAAGATCTCAGTGGCGCATATTTACCGCCTTTATACGGTGCGCGCTTGCCGAGGATAAACATTTCATCGCGGGCAACCTGCGGGTTGTAGGTGGCGAAATTGCGGCTCTCACCACCCTCGTAGTGGTGCCTTTCGGTTTTCTCATTCGCCTGAATCGGCATATGGCAACCGCCGCAACTGGTGGTCCAGGAGCTGTGGCAGGCATAGCATTCCATTTCCTCGAAACCGTGGGCGGCTTCCTTCGCGTCGATATGATCGCCCCAGTCCTGATGCGCCTTGTCCTTGCGCATTTTCTTGGCGCGCGCAGCTTTCGCGTTGTAGTCCGGGTGGGCGCTGGTAACCGATTGCTTGACCAGTGATAGCTGCCATTCCATGCCGGGGTTCACTACCGAGCGCTGAATCAGCTTGTCGCCGATCCATTCGAAACGCAGCTTGCCGTCAGGATTACGAATCAGGCTAAGATCATTGCCGCCACCAAGTGCAGCGGGGCCCGATGTTTTCAGCGTCGGTAGCTTGTCCGCGGTGCCGTGGCAGTCGATACAACTGATTTCTACCGCGGCGGCGACTTCACCGTAAATATGCCCGTTGCCGTGGCTGTCCTGCGAGAAATGGCAGTCTGCGCAATGCATGCCGACTTCTGCGTGAATCGAGGCCATATGCACGGCTTTATCGAATTTCTTCGGGTCATTATCCTCGACAACCGTACCCTCGGCGTCGAGTAAATTGCCTTTGCGATCGCGTTTAAACACCGCGCGGAAATTCCAGCCGTGACCGTGATAGTCGGCGAATTGCGTGTCCTTCAGTTTCGGGTTCATTTCCGAAACCTGTTTCATAAAATCTTCATCGGCCCATTTTCCCCGTGGCGCCGCGCCCTCCGGATTGCGCTCCAATACTTCGCGGCGGGTTTTATCATCAGGATACTGTTGTTGTTCCGGCCACATATGCGGCGCATCAGACTCGTAATCCCACATGGTGTAACCGAGGTAGGAATTCACAAACATATTCGGCTGGTGCATATGGCAGACCATGCACTGGCTGGTGGGCACCGAACGGCTGAACTGATGTTTCAACGGGTGGCCGGATTTGTCTTTCGGTATCGTCGGGTCAATCGACTGAGATTTCCCCTCGTGACCAAACGGCGCGTACTGACCCGAATGTTGCGGGTCGCGGTCGTTGGCATACACGACATGACAGCCGCTACAGCCGGAGCTGCGGTAGTCGCCGGGCTGGTCGTTGGTGCCGAGGAACCAGAGCATCGGATCGTTGAGACGGGTTTTGGTGATATTGATCAACGGCACAGAAATACGTGCCCCGGTGCCCGGACCGCGGTTGGATTGGCGCACGTCCGGGCGTCCCGGCTCTTCAAGTCGTTGAATCAGGCCGAGGCTGTTGGGTATGCCGGTTTCAGGAAACAGATTGGTGATATTGCGGCCGCCGCGCTCGAACACACGGAACACGTCGGCCGGCTTGATGGTTTCCCAGGTCGGCAGCGGGAAGAACGCCTTCAGTACACCGCGCCCCTGCAGCCGCTCGCTGTCGGGATCGTTCCAGTCGGCCAGGCAGGCTTTCAGCGGATCGTAAACCTGAAGTTCGTCGCCCAACGTATTGCCCGCGATGGCTGCCGCCATGCCGTCCGGCGTGTAGGCCTCGCCGAGAATGTAGTTCTTGCACGGAACGATGCCGTTGTTGTATGCGGCGCCGCCCCACAGCATCGCGCCGGTCGCCATAATGCTACGCACCGCGGCATCGATGATCG
>JBFJYC010000151.1:0-7736 GCA_041622815.1 Spongiibacteraceae bacterium
CGTTCACAGGAATCCTCGTATAGTGCCGCTTAAAGGGGTAAGGCGGGGTCCATCAGGCAGACCGGCCATTCTACTACAGCAGATGAAACAGCTCCATTTTACTGGCCACCGGATGCCCGACCCTTGAAATCCGTGGCCACCAGGTACACTTCCGGTGACCGTGGTCTCGACGCCGCCGGCTTGCGGGTGACAACGCGGCCGAAATGCCCACGCAAAAAACGGTGAATTTCATCAAAGCCCTCGCCCTGAAAGCCTTTGGCAACAAAGGCGCCACCGGGTTTGAGCACTTTGACCGCAAGATCCACCGCTAATTCCACCAGATACATTGAGCGCGGCTGATCTACCGCCTTCATACCACTGATATTGGGGGACATATCGGAGATTACAAGGTCGGGCGGCGAACCATCAATGGCCGCCAAAATCTCCGAAAAAACATCATCTTCGGTGAAATCACCCTGTATGAAGCGAACTCCCGCCAATGTGTCCATCGGCAGGATGTCGGAGGCAATAACCTCGCCCTGATGACCCACCAGTTTGGCGGCCACCTGCGACCAGCCACCGGGCGCCGCACCCAGATCCAGCACCCGCATACCGGGCCGGATCAGGCGGTCTTTTTCCTGGAGCTCGAGCAGTTTGTAACTGGCCCGGGAACGATAACCCTCGGCCTGCGCCAGTTTTACGTAGTAGTCGTCGAAGTGTTCTTTGAGCCAGGATTTTGAGGAGGAGCGTTTTTTGGGCATGCGCGATTATAACCGCTGGCCGGTTCGGATTGGTGTTTCTGGCGGGCCACTTTGGTAGCAGAGGTGCACTGTCGCTCCACAACTGGCGGCCCTCCGGGCTGCCCTCTGTTGGTTGCGAGCCCCGCTTGAAAAGCAGCAGGTCTCGCGCCCGCTGTCGGCGCGCAGTTTTTATGTTCCGCGACAGTGCACCTCTGCCACCTTCTCGGGCGGCAATTTCGAGCTCCGGAACAAAAAGAAAACCGCCGCAGTAGTGACAGCCCGACCAGAAGGAAGTGGCCCGTGGGACGCCTCGAAAGCCGGCCTGTAAAGGCGGTGCTATGTCTTCGATACTTCGGCGTCGCAAGTGGCAGAGGCATGCTTTGACGTAGCGTAAAAAACCGAGCGCCGAGGAAGCGGAGAGAGACTCGCTGCCTCCAAAGCGCGGCTCACGACCGACCGAGGGCAGCCCGGAGGGCCGCCGGTTGCGGAGTCAAAGCGTGCCTCTGCCACGACAATCCCGCTATAGTTCTCAATCTATCCATCCAAACAACGATAATCCCGATGGCAAAAATCAACGGAATGGCGCACCTGCAACTCACTGTCAGCGATATGGCACGGTCGGTACCGTTTTACCGGCGTCTACTGGAATCCATGGAGATGGTGGTGCTGATCGACAGCGATGATTATTTTTACTGTATCGGCGGGCGCACCGGGCTGGCGATTTCGCCCGCCAAGCTGGAGCAGCCCTTTCAGCAGCTCGCGCCCGGTCTCCATCACCTGTGCTTCCGCGCCCGCAGCAACGACGATGTCGATGAAATCTACCGGACCGCACTGTCATTGGGCGCCAATATTATCCGGGCGCCGGAAACCGGCGAGTTCGCGCCGGGCTACTATTCGGTGTTATTTGAGGACCCGGACGGCATCCGGATCGAGGCGAATTTCGTGCCCGGCAAGGGCCATTTAGAAGGCAAATAAGGCTAAAACCTGTACAATCGCCGGCCTTTTTGCGGAGACGACTGTGGACTCAAGCACCCGAAAATCATTGCGCGCCATCGGCCATAAATTAAAGCCGGTGGTGACTATCGCCGGTAACGGCCTCAGCGAAACCGTCGCTGCCGAACTCGAGCGCGCACTGGACGATCACGAGCTGATCAAAATTAAACTGGAAATTCCGGCACCCGCCGAGCGTAAAATTCTGGCCGCAGAACTGTGCGCGGCACACAACGCGGAACTCGTGCAGTCCATCGGCAAAATACTGCTGATACTGAGGCGGGCCAAAAAGCCGAAGCCCCACCTCTCCAATTTATCGCGCCCCGCTTAAGGACAAGACCCATGAACATACGCCTGTTAATCAGTCTGGCTATGATGCTCATCATCTCCGCCTGCGCCACAACCAAACCTGAATACCGTGAAACTGCCATGCTCAACCCCGAACCCGGATTCCGCGGTGACAAAATTAACGCGCAGGTAGTGAAAGTAGAAAACGAATCTCCGAACAATCAAAAAATAGAACTGATGCTGCCGGAGTTCGGTACCAGCATTAACTCGCTGGTTGTGCGCGACAGCGAAGGCAAGGAGATCCGGCAGTCAAAACCCTACGAAGTGATCAACGATCCGGATACCAGCACGCAGGGCGTCATCCTGTATCTCGACAAGAAACACAGCCTGCCGTTTAAGATTAACTTCAACGACCAGCCGGATAACTAAGCGTTACAGGTCCTGCAAATAGGCGGGGCCGAGCTGCCGCATCTGCTGCAACACCCAGCGCTGCCGCTCGCGCATGTACTCTCCGGGTTTTTCCACCTTATAGCGCGAAGGCGCCGGCAAGGTGACTGCCAGCAATGCGGACTGGGTGGCGGTTAGCTCATCCGCACTGACCCGGAAAAACTTCTGCGCCGCCGCCTCCACACCGAAAACATTGGCATCGAACTGCGCAATATTCAGATAGATCTCCAGAATCCGGCGCTTCGGCAGTACCACTTCCGCCCAGGCGGTGAGCCACGCCTCCAGCCCTTTCCGCAACCAGGACTGCTGACGCCATAGAAACAGATTCTTCATGGTTTGCTGGCTAATGGTGCTGGCGCCGCGAAAGTCGTCACCCCGGCTGATGCCATCCAATGCATTGCGAATCGACGACACATCAAAACCGTGGTGGGCGGGAAACAGCTGATCTTCTGCTGCGACAACGGCCAGCTTCATCGAAGGAGAAATACGCTCGTAGGGCACCCAAATCCAGCGGTTGGTGGCCTTGGGATAGCCGTCGGCATGCATTCGCGCAAGATTTTGCTGCATAAACGAACTGGTGGGCGGATCGATCCAGCGCAACGCCAGTAGGGGGAATGCCGGCAGGCTCAGAATAAGACACAGCACCAGCAGGATGCGCATCGCGTCAGGCCTTAATCGCGTCCACATCGGCGGCAACATCATCGGATAGCCGCAGTTGCGGCAGCGCCACCTCGATACCGTCCTTCCTGAATGCTGCTAACACATCGCCGGCGATGGAGTTGCGGAACTCGAAAAATCCTTCACGGCGCGCCCAGGTTGAAAACTGAATATCCACGCCCGAGTCACCGAAGCCCTGTACGATAAACAGCGGTAACGGCTCCGCCAAACAGCCCGGATTCTCCGCCGCAACCCGCATCAGACAATCGCGCACCATCGGCAGGTCTTCCTGAAAACTGACCCGCAACTTCAGATCGTGCCGGCGTATCGGAAATCTGGTAATCGTTGTGACATTGGATTTAATAATCGATTCGTTGGGCACCCGCACAAATAAATTGTCCGGCGTGCGCAGCTTTACCGACAACAGATCGATGGTCAGCACTTCGCCGGTCAGGTCACCGATGCGGATAGTATCGCCGATACGAAACGGCTGTTCCGCCACCAGAAACAGACCGCTGATCAAATTACTGGCCGAGGTTTGCGAGGCGAAACCGATGGCCACCGTGAGTACCCCGGCGGCACCGAGCAGCGCGTGCAGCTTGAACCCCAGCTCCCGCATAATGCTGATCGCAGTCAAAATCCAGATGCCATAGACAACCACTCTGCGCAGCAAAAACAGTCCCTGTGCACTCATGCGTCGGGCCATGACATTGCCGACCAGCGCACCTCCGGCGCGGGCCAGAATCAGGCCCAGCAGCAAAATCACCAAAGAACGCAAGATAACCGCGCCGCTGCCGGTGGTCAGAAACTCCCTGATGAGATCGAGACTCACTTGAAAAAACTGCCCATGGTGAACGTCTGTAAGCGGTTAATCAGCTGCCGCGGCGGCGCCACATCGATATCGCGAGACAGGTGCTCATTGGTGCCCCGGGTCACCGAAACCTCTACATCATTCTGCGGCGCGCGAAACACCACGTGCACACCATCGGTGAACAGCCGGCCGGCTGCGTTGCTATAGAGCGACAAACTCGGCGCCGGCAGTTTGAATTTATCCAGCAACAAACTTTTGCTGGTGTTGTTGATCACCGTCACCGGCGTCACCGGCCGGTAAGGCCGCACCGGCAAAGCGCTAAAGTCAGCCCGTGCGGAGGTAGTACTCGCGTAGCACAACTCGCCGTCAATAATCGCGCCGAACCAGGTGTCCTTCAAATCGAAAATCGGAATTTCTGTCAGCAGCGTACCGCCATGACTGAGCGCAAGACGCATCACCGTCGACACGTAAAAACACACTTCCTGCCCTGCGGCCAATAGCACCGGCGCTTCGGTGCGTATTACGAAGGGCCGGTCTGATGATGCCGGTTTCAGCTTCAGTGAATCGGGGGAATTGGTGAACTGCAGCCGCAATGAGGTCGCGTTCGGAATTTCACGCAACTCCGGCACCCCGATCTCAAAATCCATTGATTCAGAGTCGCGGCTACGGGCGTGCTCAAGATTCCAGGAACGGGGCCGGCGCTGCAACGAGAACTGCAACGGACCGATATGCCAGAAAGTGGCGGCGTCCGGGGCGAGTGCAATATCGCCCCACCACACCTCAGAGATGCTCAACCTTGGCGATCTCGTATTCGACCTCACCGGCCGGTGTTTTGACCACGGTGACGTCATCAACTTCTTTGCCGATCAGGGCGCGGGCGATCGGCGAGGATACCGAGATCAAGCCGGCTTTCACGTTGGCTTCATCTTCGCCGACAATCCGGTACACCACTTCAGCATCGGTTTCACAATTAACGATTGTAACCGTGGTGCCGAATATCACCTTGCCGGTGGGCGCGATTTGGGTGCAGTCAATCACCTGTGCGTTCGACAATTTGCCTTCGAGCTCTTTGATCCGGCCTTCGCAAAAGCTCTGCTGCTCGCGCGCGGCGTGATACTCGGCGTTCTCTTTGAGGTCGCCGTGCTCGCGGGCGGTGGCGATCGCCTGAATAATCGCCGGCCTTTTTTCTGTTTTCAGTTCCTGCAGCTCTGCGCGCAATGCGGCTTCACCCTGCGGGGTCATCGGTACTGTCATGAAATTACCTGTTTGTGAATATCCTGAAGACGACGCACTGTCCGCTCTTCACCGAACTCCAGCGCCAGGCACACCGCCTCTGCGGCAGCCATTGTCGTGTTGTAAAAAACACCATTGGCCAGCGCCGAACGTCGGATTGTCGCAGAATCTTCAATCGCCTGCTTGCCTTCCGTGGTATTCACAATTAACTGGATATCGCCGTTCTTCAGCATATCCACGATATGCGGACGACCTTCCTGAACTTTATTCACCCGCTCGGCGTCCAGACCGGCGGCGACCAGCACGCGGTGCGTGCCCTCGGTGGCACAAAGCGAAAATCCGTGGCCTACCAGCGATTTTGCAATGGCCACAGCCTTCGCCTTGTCCGGGTCGCGGACGCTGATAAAGGCAGTACCCGCGGTCGGAATAAATTCGCTGGCACCGAGCTGCGCCTTGGCAAAGGCTTCGGCAAAGGTATCACCGACGCCCATAACCTCACCGGTGGACTTCATTTCCGGCCCGAGAATCGGGTCGACACCGGGGAATTTATTGAACGGGAAAACCGCCTCTTTGACGCTGTAGTACGGCGGAATCAGCTCTTTGGTAAAGCCCTGCGATTCCAGCGACTGGCCGGCCATGCAGCGCGCGGCAACCTGCGCCAGCGATACACCGATACACTTTGAAACAAACGGCACAGTGCGCGACGCCCGCGGATTCACTTCGATCACATAAATCTTGTCGTCCTGCCAGGCCAGCTGCACATTCATCAAACCGCAGACGCCGAGCTCGATCGCCATGGCACGGGTGATATCGCGCATCTCCTCCTGCACCGACTCGGGCAGCGAGTACGGCGGCAGTGAACAGGCTGAGTCACCGGAGTGAACACCCGCCTGCTCGATATGCTGCATGATAGCGCCGATCACCACATGCTTGCCGTCGCTGACGGCGTCGAGATCAACCTCAACCGCGGCGCTGAGGAAATGATCCAGCAGTACCGGTGCGTCGTTGGAGACGTCGACCGCTTCGCGCATATAGCGCAACAGCTCTTCCTTGCGGTAAACAATTTCCATGGCCCGCCCACCCAGCACATAGGACGGCCGAACCACCAGCGGATAACCGATGGTTGCAGCGGCGGCGAGAGCCTCATCGACCGAGCGCACAATCGTATTCGGCGGCTGTAACAAACCCAGCTTCTGAATCATGTGCTGGAAGCGTTCGCGGTCTTCAGCGCGGTCGATCGCATCCGGCGTGGTACCGATAATCGGCACACCGGCGGCCTCTAAATCCCGCGCCAGCTTCAGCGGTGTCTGCCCGCCGAACTGCACAATCACGCCTTTCGGCTGCTCGGCATCAATAATTTCGAGCACATCTTCCAATGTCACCGGTTCAAAATAGAGCCGGTCTGAAATATCAAAGTCGGTCGACACGGTCTCGGGGTTACAGTTCACCATAATGGTTTCGTAACCGTCTTCGCGCATCGCCAGTGCCGCGTGCACGCAGCAATAATCAAATTCGATGCCCTGCCCGATGCGGTTGGGGCCACCGCCGAGTACCAGAATCTTGTCGCGGGTACCCTGCTCGACCTCGGTCTCCTCCTCATAGGTGGAGTACATATAAGCGGTCGATGATGCGAATTCCGCCGCGCAGGTATCAACGCGCTTGTATACCGGTTTAACGCCGAGGCCATTGCGCGCCCCGCGCACTTCGCCCTCGGTAACCTGCAATAACTGTGACAAGCGCTTATCAGAGAAGCCTTTGCGTTTTAGCTGCAGTAATTCCGGGGCAGCGATATCGGCGACCTTGCGCCCGCGCACACCCTCTTCGAGTGAAATCAGCTGTTCTATTTGCGCTAAGTACCATGGGTCGACACCGCTGTAGTCATAGACATCGGCCACCGACAAACCTTCGCGGAACGCCTCGGCGATGTACCAGATGCGCTCGGCACCGGGATTTTTCAGCTCTGAAATCAACGTGTCGCGGTATTCTGGATCTTCGCGGTCGAGCACTTCATCAAAACCGCAATAGCCGGTTTCGAGACCGCGCAACGCTTTTTGCAACGACTCCTGAAAGCTGCGGCCGATCGCCATCACTTCACCCACTGACTTCATCTGGGTGTGGAGGCGGTTTTCGGCGGCGGCAAATTTCTCAAAGGTGAAGCGCGGCACCTTGGTGACCACGTAGTCGATGCTCGGCTCGAAGGATGCCGGGGTCGCGCCGCCGGTGATTTCGTTCTGCAGCTCATCCAGCGTAAAGCCGACCGCAAGCTTCGCCGCGACGTTCGCTATCGGAACACCGGTGGCCTTGGAGGCCAGCGCCGACGAACGGCTGACCCGTGGGTTCATCTCGATAATGACCATGCGCCCGGTTTTCGGGTCGACACCAAACTGTACATTGGAGCCGCCGGTCTCGACACCGATCTCACGCAACACCGCCAACGAGGCGTTGCGCATAATCTGATATTCCTTGTCGGTCAGGGTCTGGGCGGGTGCGACAGTGATGGAATCGCCGGTATGGATACCCATGGGGTCAAAGTTTTCGATGGAGCAGACGATGATGCAGTTGTCGTTTCTGTCACGCACCACCTCCATCTC
>JBFJYC010000152.1:0-7701 GCA_041622815.1 Spongiibacteraceae bacterium
AACCCATCCCGATAACTGCGCCGCTGCTCTGGATGATTCAGGGGCTGACACGGATGTTTCGCAAGAATCCCTCACGCAGCATATTTTCGCGGGCTGATTTTGTGGCGATGGCGGAGCTCGGCGCCGATCAGGGCGTGATGGGCGATACGGAATCGGGGATCATTCAGAACCTGATGCGATTCGACCAGGTGCGGGCGAAAGATGTGATGACGCCGAGAATGGTAGTACGCAGTGCGCCGGCAACACTGACGGTGGGTGAGTTTTCGGAAATGTACGGCCGGCAGCCGGTATCGCGTATTCCGCTGTATGAGGATGACAACCGGGAAAAAATTTGCGGCTATGTACTACGGGCAGATGTTTTATCCGCCGCGTTGAGTGACCCGGTCACACCGCTGGTTGAACTGAAAAGGGATATGATTGTGATCGGGGAAGTATTCCCCATTCCCGAGTTATTCAATCGCTTTGTCGAAAAGCGCGAACACATCGCCCTGGTTATCGATGAATTCGGCGGTATGTGCGGCATTGTCACGATGGAAGATGTGATCGAAACCCTGCTCGGGCTGGAAATCATGGATGAATCCGACCGTACTGAAGACATGCAGCTGCTGGCCAGAAAGATCTGGGAGCGGCGGGCAAGGGAAACGGGGCTTCTGACAGAATCGCCCGCGACCTAGTTAACCGCGAACTTCGTGGCGCTAACATCCTCGGAGTAGAGGCGCGCATCGATAGCTTGCGGAGAAGCTCACTTGTGACATAATGGCATTATATATGTCAATATAATAAGCAGCCCGTTCAGGAGATCGCAATGTCCAATCCGGCCCCGATACGTCTACTCGGAAATACCCCATCGCCTTACACGCAGAAGATGGTCGCGCTGCTGCGCTACCGGCAAATTCCCTACAGTGTGCACTGGGGCGACACCGGCAGCGAGCTCGATGCGATGGGCATCGAGCGTCCCAAGCCTATGTTGTTGCCGGTATTCCTGATGCCGCAGGAGGACGGCAAGGAAAAGGCGATCTGCGATTCGACACCGATTATCCGCACGCTGGAATCGATGTACGAAGGCAGGTCGGTATTGCCGACTGACCCGGCCGTCGCGTTTATCGATTACCTACTCGAAGACTTTGGTGACGAGTGGTGCACCAAGTATATGTTTCACTATCGCTGGTATCCGCAAGCGGACGCCGATAATGCCGGCACCCTGTTGCCATTGGGCGTGGCAGTGAGTATGCCCGGCGATATGCACCGGCAAATGAAAGAGTTTTTCTCCAAGCGCCAGATAGAGCGCCTCTATGTTGTCGGTTCCAATGACATCACCGCACCGATTATTGATGCCAGCTACCGGCGCTATCTCGCGGCGATGGAAGCCCACCTGGGCAATCAACCGTTTTTGCTAGGCAAACGCCCCGGTGCCGGCGATTTCGCGCTGCACGGTCAACTCACCCAGCTTGTGGGCTTCGATCCGACGCCGCGCGCTATTGCGCATGAAGTATCACCGCGTACCGTGGCCTGGACGGATCTGATGCGGGATATGAGCGGTCTCGAACCGACGGAGGATGACTGGAATTCCGCAGATGCCTTTCCAGAGACATTGAAGGCTATTCTTCAGGAGCTAGGACGTGGCTATGTACCTGCGATGTTGAAGAATGCGGAGGCAGTCGCCGCCGGCGACAAAACCTGGGAAACCGAAATCGATGGCGCGCTGTGGACGCAGCAAACCTTTCCTTACCAGGCCAAATGCCTGCGCTGGATTAACGAGCAGTACGCAGCGCTGGATGATGCGAGTCGTCAAAAAGTGGATGCGGTGCTTAAGGGTACCGGCTGTGAAGCGCTGTTGGCCCAATAATAGACGACGCGAGAGCGGGGATTTATGAAGAAAGTTCTTGTAGTTGCAGTCGCTGTGGCCGTGATCGCCGGTGTGGGGTGGGTGAAACGATTAGACCTTATGTTGGCGCTCGTAAAATATCAGTCTGACAACGAATACGTTGTTGCGCCCAATAAACCGTTGCCGTGGCAACAAGGCCCGGCCAAGGCTACCAGTGGCACGCGTCCGCCGAATATCATTCTCATCGTAGCTGATGATCTGGGCTACAACGATATATCAACCTTTGGTGGCGGTGTCGATGACGGCAGAATCAAAACCCCCGCGATTGATCAACTCGCTGCAGAAGGCGCGGTGTTTAGCCAGTCTTACTCCGGTGCCAGTACCTGCGCTCCTTCACGCGGCATGATGATGACCGGTCGCTACCCGACGCGAACCGGTTTTGAATTTACGCCGACACCGGGCGGTATGGGGAAAATTGCGACGGCGATTGCCGACAGCATGGACAATAATATGCCGCCTGCGTATTACGATGAGGCATTGGAAGCGAGCCAACCGCCCTATGAGCTCAAAGGGTTGCCGGCATCGGAAGTGACAATCGCGGAAGTGCTGAAGGAAAAAGGTTATTACACGGCGCACATTGGTAAGTGGCACCTGGGTCGTAGCAATGGCATGGCGCCCCATGAGCAGGGCTTTGACGATAGCTTGCTCATGGCCAGCGGTTTGTATCTGCCTGAGAACGACCCGAACGTCATTAATGCCAAGTTGGACTTTGACCCGATCGATAAGTTTTTATGGGCGCGTTTGAACTATGCCAACTCTTTTAATACAGGTGATGCTGATCGGTTCGAGCCGGCCGGATACCTGACGGATTATTGGACCGATGAATCTATTAACGTCATCAAGGCCAATAAAAACCGGCCTTTCTTTCTGTATTTAGCACACTGGGGTGTTCATACACCGCTACAGGCCACGCGGGAGGATTATGAAGCGGTCGGAGATATCAAGCCCCATCGCAAGCGGGTTTATGCGGCGATGATCCGGGCTCTGGATCGCAGTGTCAGGCGTATTACCGAAACGCTCGAGGCCGAAGGCTTGGCGGAGAATACCATTGTTGCATTCACCAGCGACAACGGCGGACCGGGTTATATCGGTATCGACGATGTAAACAGCCCGTTCCGTGGCTGGAAAATCACGATGTTTGAAGGCGGCATCCGCGCACCGTTATTTATCAAGTGGCCGGCGAAGATTAAAGCGGGGACCACGATCGACAATCCCGTTGCGCATATCGACCTGATGCCGACCCTGGCGGCGGCGGCTGGCGCAAAGCAGCCCGCGGGCGTGGTTATTGATGGCCGCGACCTATTGCCGCTCGCGACGGGGCTGGGTGCTGAACACTGGCAACGTGACACGCTGTTCTGGCAGAACGGTCACTATCAGGTTGTCCGGCACGGCGACTGGAAGCTGCAGCTGAATGACCGTCCTACAGATGGCTTGCAACGCTGGCTTTTCAATCTCGCTGAAGATCCCACTGAACAAAACAATCTCGCGCAGTCCCGTCCGGATAAGGTGGCTGAACTCACTGAGCTGATCAATGCGCATCAGGCATCTTCACGCGGCCCGCTATTCGAGTCGACGATACAAATGCCGGTGATGATCGATAAGACAGGCGCTGAGCGATTTGTAGAAGGTGACGAGTACATATACACCCCCAACTAAGTTTGGGAAGAAGGACAGAGACATGCGTACGCTGACGGAGCTCATACAGGACCATTTACCCGAGGGCGGTGTTATTGTTCCCGGTGGTCAGGATCTGCACATGGAAGTCATAGATACCGCCACGAATATGGTTTGGATGAGCTACGACGTCGTCACCCAAAAGGACTTTGATGATCTGGAGCTCGGGGACGGGCTGCAGCGCGTGGGTATCGCTGCCGCCAGTATGGATGCTGCGCTTTTTAAACATTCGCCTAACGGCGAAGGCGAGGCTGTAATGGAACGCACGATAGGCGGACACCGCTTTATCAATGTGGCGACGCCATTGAAAACGACACCGTTACCCGGTGGAATGACAGAACTGATGGTCGGTAAGGCGCATGTGTTGGGCTACAATGCCGGTCGTAAAGTGTCGGTACTGAGCACGCCGGAGGGCGACTTTGTAGAGTTGGTTGGCGACAATGAATTCGATGATCAATTGCTGTTGCCTGAAGGTTTCAGTATCAAACAAATTGAGTTAGCAGCCCCTTGGGTGGTGGAATTACCCAATCCAACCAAGACAATTTGGCAGTTCGGAGAGTCTATGCGCAGTTTTCAGGGGCCCGTGGCACTTCCTCACTAGGCGCTAATATTTAACCATGCAGCAAGCGGCTGAAGTTTTGATCGCGATCGGCGGCATGCTATTGCTCGGGCTGGCGGCTGATGCGGTGGGCAAACGCACTTTTGTGCCGCGGGTAACCTTGTTGTTGCTATGCGGTATCGTCATTGGTGATCATGCGCTCGCTATTATTCCTGCCAGCGTCAGCAATAGCTTTGAGTTCATCGCCGATGTGGCATTGATGATGATCGGATTTCTGCTGGGTGGGAAACTGAACATCAAAGCACTACGGGCCGACGGCCGTCAGCTGATCTGGATTTCGGTGTCGGCAGCACTTGGCGCTGCAACTATCGTTGCGTTGGCGCTGACACTGGTCGGTTTGTCCTTGCCGGTCGCGATTCTGCTCGGCTGCATCGCCGCTGCGACCGCACCGGCCGCAACACTGGACACCGTGCTCGAAGCCGGCAACGACTCACACTTCTCCAGATTGCTGCTGGCTATCGTTGCTATCGACGACGCTTGGGCGCTATTTCTGTTTAGCTTAGGTCTGGCGCTGGTATCGTTGTTAAACGGGCATGGTGATAGCGCGCCGTTGGCCGATGCGGCGAGAGATATATTCGGCGCGCTGTTACTGGGCGGCGCTATAGGTTTGGCCGCCACCAATCTGACCGGGCGGATCAATCCCGGCCAGCCAATGCTGACCGAAGCACTGGGCCTTGTTTGTATCTGCGGCGGTGCGGCGCTGTTGCTGGATGTCTCGTTTCTCCTCGCCACCATGGCGATGGGTATGGTGATCACCAATCTCGCCACGCACCATGATTACGCGTTTCATGAAATTGAGAACATTGAGTGGCCCTTCATGGTGATCTTTTTTATGTTGGCGGGTGCATTGCTGGAAGTCGACCAGCTTGCCGGCTTTGGCGTCATCGGCGTGGCCTATCTGCTGGCCCGCAGCGGCGGTAAGATAGTTGGCGCCTGGGTCGGCGCGCGGGCAAGTAACGCGAATGAAGACGTTCAGCACTGGATGGGCGTCGCGCTGTTACCGCAAGCGGGCGTCGCCATCGGCATGGCGCTGATCGCCGCCAAGGAGTTTCCCGAGTATCAGCACGTCATTCTGCCTGTCGTGATCAGCAGTACCGTATGTTTCGAGTTGGTTGGCCCGATATTCACACGCCTCGCGCTGAGGCAAGCTCGCTAGGTCAATACAATGTGGGTGAGCGCCGCGAGCAGTGCGAGCGATAGCGCCACCACTATGCGGGGGCCGCCCATAATCATCCACGGTGATGCCGGGAAGGCGAAAGTTTTTTCCAGCGACTCGAGCTTCAGGTCGTGATGTTCGCTGCCAATCGTGTCCGGCAATACTTCGAGTAAATCGCGGCGGCTGCGATAGCGGATCATGCCGGCCGCCATCCAGTCGTCGGCCTGATCACAGGCGACATTTTCAATATTGCCACTGGCGGCGGTTGCGATAAAAACCGGATGACCGGCTTTGCGCAGCAAATTCCCCAGAAATATTTTTTGATAGGCCGCGAGTTTTTTGCGCGACTCCCTTACCGGCTTCTTTAGCTCTAGCAGGTTGACCATGACGAAGTCTTTGCCGTCATCGGTTTCGAAAAAGTGCTGTATTGCCTGCTTTTGTTTTGCTGTGAATTGCGTATGGCCGTCAAACATCGCCATCGCGGCATGTGCTTCTTGCGGGGTGATTTTTCGTCGGAATCCGACATACCAGCACCAGAACAGCGCATATATAATTGCCGCTGATAACCAGATGGATAATGGTGCCATGGAGCGTTCTCCTTGCAGGGCGTCAAACACTATAATATGGCATTGTATATGTCAATACAATTAATGCCGGCCAGCTGGCATAATGCACGTTGAACTTACCGGCGCAATCTGAGAAAGACCATGGTAGATACGACAACGGCTGCATCAGTTGACGGCCGCAGGCAGCGCAGCGAGCGCAGCCGGCAGGCGATTATTAATGCCGCGCTCGCATTGATGGAAGAGGGCAATTTAGTGCCTACAGCGCAGCAGATCGTGGATCGTGCCGAAGTTGGTCTGCGCTCATTCTTCCGTCATTTTGAAGATATGGAGTCGTTGTTCCAGGCGATTGACGAGAATATTCGCGGCTATTACGAGGCGCTGTTTCAGGGTGGTGATCGTGAAGGATCCTTGGAAGCCCGCATAGAGCATGCAGCGGAGTGCCGCGCGGAAGCTTATGAGAAGGTCAAGACCATCGTCCTGTCTACGACCGCTCAGAGTTGGCGATACGAAATACTCCGCAAGAATTATGCACGTAGTCAGTACAAGTTGCGTAAGGATTTAGAAGATTGGCTGCCGGAGCTATCGGCTTTACCCCGCAACCAACGGGAGTCAGTGGATGCAGTTACGTCGTTTGAAATGTGGCATCGCTTGCGGGAGCATCAGGGACTCAACAAGAAGGCGGCTTCGGGCATTGTTAAAGACATGCTGAAGACTCTGGTAGGCCACAACAACAAATGACATCCCTGACAAACTTCAAAGCAGTTCTGCCAAACGCCTATTTTTTGGACGCGGCAGATGTGCCGGCCCTGCAAAACTACCTTGTAAAACAGGGGTGGATTACGCCTAGCAGTCGTATTCAGTCCGTCACCAAAGCCGGTGAAGGCAATATGAACTGCGTGCTGCGGGTACGATTAGCGAATCCGGGCTCATTTATTATCAAGCAGTCCCGGCCCTGGGTGGAGAAGTTTCCCGAGATTGCCGCGCCGGCGGAGCGGGCTAACGCCGAAGGGCTGTTCTACCGTGAAACCAGCCGCAACAGCGTAATTGCCGGATATTCCCCGGAATTGCTTCACGCCGATCCGGATTCTCACATCCTGATGATTGAAGACCTCGGCGTCGGCGCTGATTTATCCAATCATTACTCGGACGGTTCCGAAATAGACGGGGCGACGCTAAGTAGTTTGCTGCGCTATCTTTCGGCGCTGCACGCGGATTTCAGGCGCGACAGCTGTGATTTTTATATCGAAAACCGCGGCATGCGTGAGCTTAACGCCGAGCATATTTTCAGGTTTCCGTTCGCGCCGGGTAATGGCCTGGATCTGGATGACATTACGCCGGGGCTGGCCGCAATAGGGCGTCAGTATCAGCAGGATACTGAGCTGCTCTCACGTATCAAAATGCTTGAGCAGCGCTACCTGCGCAACGGCGATACATTGCTGCACGGCGATTTTTATCCGGGCAGCCTGATCAGCACCGACAGCGGTATCAAAGTAATCGATGCTGAGTTTTGCTTTTTCGGTGATGCAGAATTTGATCTGGGTGTGTTTCAGGCCAACCTGATGCTGGCGCAGCAGCCGGACAGCGTGCTGAAAGATGTTATGACGCTATACCAAAAGCCAGCGGGGTTTTCCGATACGCTTTACTTGCAATATACGGGTATTGAGATTCTGCGAAGAATTCTCGGTCTGGCGCAGCTGCCGCTTAGTCTGGATTTAGCGGGCAAAGAGTTATTGCTCGGTAAGGCGCGATCGATGTTGATGGCAGGCTGAACTTTGCTTTGATAGTGCTGCTCGTCGCCACC
>JBFJYC010000153.1:0-7688 GCA_041622815.1 Spongiibacteraceae bacterium
GCATGCGGTTCTGGTTCTCAGCAGCGCGGGCCGTAGTTTTCTCTACTGCAGCGGCAGCTTCGTCGTATGCACGACCGTAAGCACCCAGACCAGCCAGCCAGATTTTCTTGCTGAATTCGCCGGCAGCTTCACGACGCTCTTTGGCATCCTGAACTGAATCTTCGATGCGTTCCTGAACGTCCTTAGCGGCTTCCTGGATTTTGTCCTGAAGGTCCTTTGCACGAGCCTGCAACTCGTCGAGTCGCTTCTGTGCTTCTTCTTGAATCTTGCTCATTGTATCTCTCCTGAGATATGGCACCGGCCCTCTGGCCGCTGCCTGCCCCGTGGGGCGTGTTAAAAAGGCACGGTGGCCGTGAAGCACACCGTGCAAATGAAACTTAAAACTTAAGCTGCAGCTTCTTCGCGGCTAATGCGTGCTTTCAGCTCTTCAATCTTGTCGAGAACCGGCTGCAGACGCTCTTCGAGAGCGGCTTTCTGCTCTTCGAATTTAGCTTTCTGCTCGGCGGTTACTTCGTCAACCTTGCTCTGCACGTCTTTAGCCAGAGTCTCGCCGCGGGCAGCCAGGTGATCAAACTCAACCTTGGCTTTGCCGCGCAGTTGAACGCGCTTGCTGCTCAGGTCTTCGATTGCATCCTGACCCTGTTCAACGGCTTTACCGATCAGGCCCAGGTACGCAAGGTAACCCTTACGTGCGTTTGTTTTAGCGACTTCGAAAGACTCTTCGATCTTCGCTTGAATGTTGTTTACGTCGGCCATGTCACACTTCCTCGTTTGGTCTATGGATTTGCTGATTGGCTGTATTGCTGGTCAGCCATCATGGGCGCAAAGATACGGATTAGTTTTAGAATGTTCCTACTAAACCCACTGATTTTTATTAAGTTTTTGTCAGAATCCGGAAAATAGCCGGAATACCCATTAATCCGGGCTTGCGGCATAATCCGCAGCCCACAGAACGATCAGGGAAGCGCGCCGAAATGAAGAAAACAGTGATTTACAGCGATCAGGCCCCGGAGCCGCTGGGCCCCTATAGTCAGGCAGTCATGGTAGAGGGCGGACGAACCCTATATATTTCGGGGCAGATTCCGCTGGACCCCGCAACAGGCGGGCTGGTCGGGGAAGGGGATATCGACGCCCAGACCGGGCGGGTACTCGACAGCATCGGTGCGGTACTGGCAGCGGCGGGAATGGATTTCACCAATATCGTGAAATGCGGCATTTTTCTGGATGATTTTAACGATTTCGCAGCGGTCAATGCAGTTTACGGCGCGCGCTTCGGCGAGGCGCCGCCGGCGCGGGCCACCGTTGAAGTGGCCCGCCTGCCAAAAGACGTGCTGATCGAAATCGATGCAATAGCGGTTGGGTAGCGGCGCAGTAACACTTATTCATACATAGATATCAGATAACAGAGGGTAGTCCCATGAATGCGGAAACAAGTGCTTTGAGAGCGGTAGAGGGAAATGAACCGACACTGTCGGAAATGCAGGCCCGTCTGGATGCGCAGCGCGCGGCCTATCTGGCGGAAGGGCCGGTCAGTCTGGCGGTGCGCAAGGACCGCCTCAGCCGCGGTTCTGCGGTGCTGGTCAAGTATAAAGAGCAGATCGCCGAAGCGCTGGACGCCGATTTCGGTTGCCGGCCGCGGGAATTGAGTTTGCTGACCGATGTGGTCGGCACTCTGGGCGCTTTTCACTACGCCCAGAAAAACCTCAAAAAATGGATGAAACCGCAAAAGCGCAGCACCATGTTTCCGATGAACCTGCTCGGTGGTAAGTCACAGGTGCGTTACCAGCCCAAGGGTGTGGTCGGCATTATGTCGCCGTGGAATTTCCCGGTGAATCTGATCTTCTCACCATTGGCAGGCGTTCTGGCGGCAGGCAACCGCGCGATGATCAAGCCGTCGGAATACACGCCGGCGACGTCGGATCTGGTCGCGCAAATGGTTGCCGAAGCATTTGACGAGAACGAAGTCGCGGTATTCACCGGCGGCCCAGAAGCCGGTGCGGCATTCAGCGGACTGGCGTTTGATCACCTCGTTTTCACCGGTGCAACGTCGATCGCCAAGCACATCATGGCGGCGGCATCGCAGAATCTGGTGCCGCTGACTCTGGAGCTCGGTGGTAAGTCACCGGTGATTATCAGCCGCGGCGCGGATATCAAGCAGGCGGTGTCGCGGGTGATGCTCGGCAAGACCATGAACGCCGGGCAAATCTGTCTCGCCCCCGATTATCTGCTGGTGCCGGAAGAGTTGCTGGATACGGTTGTCGCCGAAATTAAAAGTTCGGTTGCTGAGATGTTCCCGACAATTCTGGACAACAAACAGTACACGGCGATTGTCAATGAGCGGCACTACCAGCGCCTGACCGGCTGGCTCGAGGAAGCGAAAGCGGCGGGTGCCAATGTGGTGGAGATCAACCCGGCGAACGAAGATTTCAGCAACCAGAGCGGCAGCCTGAAAATCCCGCCAACGCTGATCATCAATCCCGACGAGAATCTGAAAGTGATGCAGGACGAGCTGTTCGGGCCGGTGTTGCCGATCAAGACGTATAAGACCTTCGACGACAGCATCAACTACATCAACAGCCGGCCGCGCCCGCTGGGGCTGTACTACTTCGGCAAAGATAAGGCCGAAGAAAATGCGGTGCTGGACCGGACAACCTCGGGCGGTGTCTGCTTTAACGATGTGATTTCACACATCATGCAGGACGATATGCCATTCGGTGGGATCGGCCCGGCTGGTATGGGGCATTATCACGGTAAAGAGGGTTTTATCGAATTCAGCCATGTGAAGTCGGTTTACCGCCAGACCGGCATCGATGTGCACGGCATCGCCGGCATGCGCCCGCCCTACGGGCCGAAAACCGAGTCCACCATCAAGATGCAGGCAAAATAGGGCCTTACGCGACGTAACGCTAGCGGGGCGGCTGTTACTCCAGCAGCCGTTTCGGGTCGCGCCCGTTTACAAAGCCGATAAAGGGAAACAGCATGCTGTAACCCAGCATCGCCTGCATCCGCTCGCTGCATTGTTTGGCCCGCTCGCGGGAGATCGCGAGACTGTAATTTTCCTGCTGCCGTGCCCATGGCTCACAATACTGCGCGGTTGCCGCCATCCGGGTTGCGTCGCTGTTGTTGGCGCCGGCGCAGTGCCACAGCGTACCCAGAAAAAACACCACCGAGCCGGCGGGCATTACCGCCGGCACCATATCGCTGTCTTTGATTTCCGAGGGCGGCCGGTCTTCCCAGATATGGCTGCCCGGCACAACCAGTGTCGCGCCGTTGTCGGCGGTAAAGTCGTCAATCGCCCAGATGGTAGCGGCGCTGAAAGGCGGGCGCGGCCGCGCGATCGGATAAAAGCCATCGTCGTGGTGCAGCGGCTGGCGTACTTCGCCGGGGTAGACATCGATCACCTGCAGTTGCGATAGCAGATAGTTTTGCATCAGCACGCGATCGAGCAGGGCCAGAATCAGCGGGTGTTCAACCAGCGGGTTGCAGGCCATGGTTTTCTCGATCACCGAGTAGATTCGCCGGGTTTTATGCCCTTCGAATTCATTGCGGCCATCGTGGGTCAGCAGCGGGCTGACCTGTGCTTTCAAGTCGGTCATAAATTCCGGTGACATAAGCTCCGGAATAATCACGTAGCCGTTTTCATTGACCTGAGCCATTAGGCGATTGACTTCGTCCGCGTCCACTTTATGTTTTGCAGCAGAAGCGGCCAGTGCGGCTTGTTGTGCTGCCAGCACCTCGGGTTTGATACTGCCGTCTTCGTTGATATAGGCGCGATCGCTCACTTTTTCCCCTGCTTGCCGACAAATTTCGACGCTTAGATTAACTGAAAATCCGGTCGGGCTGTAACCTCAAAATGCGCCTGCTCTCGTTGCTGCCCGCCGGCGCTTTCTGCGCTGTGCGGCCACTGAATTCGGGGCGCCTCAAGCCTGCAGTGATGCTGAAATTGCTTCAGTTTCGCGTACTAGAGGGGTGTTTGACGTCAGGGCGGATGGAGAAAAAGGCCTAAAACCTGTACAGTGCGCCGCTAAATTACGCCCCTGCGCACAAAAACACCCCAACAGGACCCTATGTATGTCACTTCTTATCGGCGACAACCTCGTTGTCAGCATGAACTACACACTCACCAACGACGCGGGAGAGGTCATCGACAGCTCCGCCGGCGGTGAGCCGCTTAACTACCTGCACGGTGCCGGCAATATTATTCCGGGGCTGGAAAACGCACTGACCGGCAAGGTGCAGGGCGACAAGCTGAATGTCCGCGTCGAACCGGCTGAAGGCTACGGCGAGTCCAACCCTGACATGATTCAGGCGGTGCCCCGCGCTGCGTTTCAGGGTGTCGAGTCGATTGAGCCGGGAATGGAGTTTCAGGCGGCCGGCCCCGATGGTCATTCGCAGGTGATCAAGGTCAAGGAAGTTAACGGTGACGAGATCACAATTGACGCCAACCATCCGCTGGCCGGCGAAGTGCTCAACTTTGAAGTTGAGATTGTCGGCATCCGCGATGCCAGCGAAGAAGAAATCGCCCACGGTCACGTCCACTAAACCGACCGGGTATACCCGCTGACCGGCCGGACCTTAGTCGTTCAGTCGCACACCAGCCAGGCTCCCAACGCCTGGCTCGGTGTCTGCATGGATTCAGTGCGCGAGTGGTGCGCTCTGCATGCCTATCGGTATCGCTTCATCGATGATGCGCTGTTTGAGCGCGTTCCCGCGGATATTCTCTCGAAAACGGCCGCTAGCAGAGTTGTTGCCACCGATATCGGGCGCCTGTTTCTGATCCGGTCGGCGCTGGCCGAAGGGTTCGACCGGGTGCTGTGGCTGGATGCGGATACGCTGGTGCTCAATCCGCAGCGTTTTATTTTGCCCGACGCCGGTTTCGCGGTGGGTCGCGAGCACTGGATTCAGGCCGACGGTGCGCGCTGGCGCTGCTATCGCAAAGTACACAATGCCTTTCTGCTGGCTGTGGCGGGTAATCCGGTTCTCGAATTCTATTTGTATACCGCGCTGAATATTGTCCGTGCCCATAGCGGGCGGCATATGGTGCCGCAGCTGGTCGGCCCGAAACTGCTGACGGCGCTGCATAATATTTCCGCGTTTACCGTATGTGAATCCGCCGATGTGATGAGCCCGCCGGTGCTGGCGGATGTCATCGCCGGCGGCGGTGCCGCCTTATCGCTGTGGCGTGAACGGGCGGACCCGGCAGCTGTAAACCTGTGCCAGTCCTCGGTTCGCGACGGCACAGTTGACGATGCGCTGATGGCCGGGGCGGTCGTGAAGCTGCTTGGCGACCCGCAGCCGGCGTTGTGATTTAATCGGCGGATGAAAATCCGCCCCATCAAACGCCGCGATCTGCACGCCTGTGCCGCCATTCTGGCAGCGGATCCACAGACCGAGTTTGCCGATACCGAATCGGCATTGTCGGCTTTAAGCGGTTACTTCGACACGGAAAACTTTCACGGCGTACTCGCCGAAACCGGCGCCGTGATCGGCTTCGCGCTGGGCAATGTCTCGCACCGGCACTTCGGCAGCATCTTCTATTTATCCGAGTTTTGTACCCATATCGACAACCGTATGCGCGGTGTCGGCGCTGCGGTCTACCGGGCGCTGGAGGCGGAGCTACAGGCTGACTCGGTCGGCACGATTTATGTGCCGGCAGACCGTATGGCGCACTGCGGCGATTTTTTCCTGAAACGGGACTTCCGCCGCGCCGAGCCCGCTGACTACTACGCTAAAACACTTTCCATTTAGCAGTTTTCCGGCGCAAAGCAATGGCCAATGCTACTCTCGACGCGATCCTCGAACTGATCCCCGATAGCTTCAATGGCCCGGATGATGATTATCTGACCGCCCGCGCGACGATGAAGCCGATGCACGGGCATCCGATTGCCGGCTCATCCACGCTCGAAATCCTTGAACTTGGCGGTGTGACCGCGTCGCGATTACGCGCCGGAGCGGTCGCGGAGACTGCGCCGGTCGCGCTGTTTTGCCATGGCGGCGGCTTCGTTTCCTGCCCGATGAGCGACTACCATTTCTACGCCGAGCATATTTCGCGGGAGCTGGGCGTGCAGGTTGTCACGCCGGACTATCGTCTGGCGCCGGAAACCCGCTTTCCCGGAGCTCTCGAAGACTGCGTCGCGGTATATGGCGGTCTGCTGGCAGCCGGCTACGCGCCGTCATCATTATTTCTGATCGGGGACTCCTGCGGCGGTGCGCTGGCGCTGTGCAGCCTGATTGCGGCACGGCAGCAGGGTCTGCCAATGCCGGCCTGTTTTGTCGGGCTGACCGCGTGGCTGGATCTGACCGCAAGCAGTGAGGCACACCGGCAGGCATTCCGTGATCCGTTTATTACACCGGGCTGGTTGCGCCGGCGTGCCGCGGACTATCTGGGTGATGTGGATCCGCGGACGCCGCTGGCGTCGCCGGTATACGCCGATTGCGAGGGTTTGCCGCCGTTACTTCTGCAGCACGGCGCGCGCGATATTACCCGCGACGACGGGCGGCGTATGGCAGCGGTCGCGCGGGCCGCAGGCGTCGAAGTGATTCTCGAAATTGAGCCGGATATGGTGCACGGCTTTCACGGTCTGCTGGAATCAATTCCGGAATGCAAAGCGGCCTGGCGGCGGGCGGCGGAATTTGTGGCGGCGCGCACGGGTGGCAGCGATATGGATTAAATATGCAGATATTAATAGTAAATAGAAATTTATAGCTAATATCCTGTCGATAAAGCTTGGAATAGCATAAATATTCCGCGGCAACAGCTCTAAAATCCCCCTTGGACTAACCGGAATCCGAGACCATGACCGACCAAGCGAATGCACGTGGGAACAACGCCAAGATGCCGGGGCAGGCCGCTGTCAGCCGGTTGCGTGATGTCGCGCTCGACGACAAATACAAACTCGACAAAACCAGGGCGTTTATCAACGGCATCGAAGCACTGGTGCGCCTGCCGATCCTGCAGCATCAGCGGGATTTTGACCGGGGACTGAATACCGCCGGCTTTGTCTCGGGCTATCGCGGCTCACCGCTGGGTGGAGTTGATCAGGCGATGTGGGGCGCCAAGAAATTTCTCGATGCGCACAATATCAAGTTCGTGCCGGGTATTAATGAAGATCTGGCCGCCACTGCGGTGCGCGGCAGTCAGGAAGTCGGATTGATGCCGGGCAGCCGCTACGACGGTGTATTCGGCATGTGGTACGGCAAGGGCCCGGGGCTGGACCGCAGCGTCGATGTGTTCCGCCATGCGAATGCGGCCGGCACCTCAAAGTTCGGTGGTGTACTGGCGGTTGTCGGTGACGATCACGGCTGCAAGTCGTCGACCTATCCCTATCAATCCGAGCATATTTTTATGAGTCTGAGCATGCCGGTACTGGCGCCGGCCAATGTGCAGGAGGTGCTTGATCTCGGCATTTATGGCTGGGAGCTCTCACGCTACTGCGGCTGCTGGGTAGGGCTGAAAGCGATTACCGAAAATATGGATTCCTCGATCTCGGCGGATATCGATCCGGACCGGATCGAGGTGCACATTCCGCAGAACTTTGATCTGCCTGAAGACGGCCTGCATGTGCGCTGGCCCGACGCGCCGCTGGCGCAGGAAGCGCGGCTCAACCAATACAAAATCTATGCCGCACGGGCTTTTGCGCTGGAGAACGACCTCAATAAGATCACGATAAACAGCGACAACGCCAAAC
>JBFJYC010000154.1:0-7598 GCA_041622815.1 Spongiibacteraceae bacterium
CATCGACATCGGTCCACTGCAGGGTAATGACCCGTCGCAAGTCGGCTTTTACGTGCGCGATAACGGCATCGGCATAGATCCTCAGTTTCACGACCGTATCTTCGGCGTCTTCGAGCGCCTGCACGGCCACACTGAATACAGCGGTACCGGTATCGGCCTCGCAATCGCAAAAAAAATCGTCGATTCGAACTGTGGCAGCATCACTGTTATCAGCAAACCCGATGAAGGTGCGGAGTTCCGGATCTGGCTGCCGCGCGCAGAAGACGTGTTGGAAGCCTGAACCATGGAATTTATCCGGCCGCTGACATCGCCACTGTCGCAATGGCTGCGACGGCTCACAAAACAACCGTTCATCGCCCCCGGCGTAACCGTGGCCGACAGTGGCATACATGGTAAAGGCCTGTTTGCCAGCAAAGACTTCCGTAAAGGCGCAATAATCGGTCGCTGTGCGACAGCTACGCCGGGCGAGCACGGTTTATATACACTAACACTTGATGACGATGCCGCTGTCGATGTCGTCTGCGACCTGAAATATATCAATCACTCGCCAAATCCGAATGCCATCTATTACGATGACCTGACGGTGGTTGCTTTACGCCGGATCCGGCGTGGTGAAGAAATCACCCATAATTACGGTGACGAATGGGTGGCCTGAACGGCGACCTGTGCTAGTCAACAGCCGGCAACTTCACGGTAAAGATGGCACCACCTTCCGGGTTCGGCGAGAAATGCAGATCGCCACTATGCGCCTGCACCAGCGTCTGACTGATTGAAAGCCCGATGCCCATACCCTCATTTTTGGATGAGATAAACGGGGTGAATAATGTGTCTTGTTTATCGGGTGGCACACCGACGCCGCGATCGATAACGGCGTAACAAACCAGACCATCTTCCTGCCAGGTTTTAACGACCACACCCTCGGCCTGGTTAGGCGTGTCGCGACTGGCCTCCATGGCGTTGCGAATCAGATTCAATGCAACCTGCTGAAACTGCACCTCGTCAAAAGACACCATCGGCAGATCGTCAGCAAAATCGGTGTGAATGTCGACCTGATTGACGCGCGAATCGACCTCTGCCAACGCCACGACTGCACGCAGCGAGTCATTGAGCGCGATATTTGATCGCCCCTCTGAAGGCTGACGCAGAAAATTCCTGAACTGCTGGATAATCTCACTGGCGCGCTCAGCCTGTGCCAGCAACTTCTGAATCGCCTCGGTAAGCTTGCTCTTGTCGACATTATCAAGCCCCAGCATACGATCCAGAACCCGCGCGTAATTCGATATCGCAGTCAGCGGCTGATTCACCTCATGCGCGATGCCGGCAGCCATTTCACCACCGGTACTGAGCCGCTCGATATGCGCCATGCTCTGGCGTTGCCGGTCCAGTTCTTCGCGCGCTTTTTGTAGCTCCGCCTGATTTTCCAGCCATTCACCGATATCCCGCATCACCAATACCGCACCACCCTCGGCGCGCGGCGCACAGTGCAGCGCAATCTGTTCGACGCTGCCATCCTTGCATTGCAGCGCCTGACGATCGAGATGTATCAACTCGCCGCCATGGTAGCTGCGATACAAAAGGGTATCTTCGTCTCTGACGCCCGGCGTACGCGCCCCGAACCAGCCGAGTGTATGCAGCGGCTCACCGATAGCGGATGCCGCAGACCAGCGGGTCAGCTCGATCGCCCGGGGGTTCATGGAGGTGATACGCCCCTCGCTGCTAATGCCGACAATACCGTCGTACACCGCATTCAGTATCTGCTTGTTCTCATCTTCCAGCTCTTCGTTGCGACGCTCTAATTGCAATTCCAGACGGCGCAGCTTGACGTGAGTTTTTACCCGCGCCACCACTTCATCGGTATTGAATGGCTTGGTGATATAGTCCACGGCGCCCATTTCAAGACCGCGTACTTTTGCCGAATCCTCATCTTCAGCAGATAAAAAGATGACCGGTATCTCGCGGGTTGACGCGTCGGCTTTCAATCGCCGGCAAACCTCAAACCCGTCCATACCCGGCATCCGGATATCGAGCAGTATCAATACCGGCGGCGCTTTGCCGACAACCTCCAGCGCGGTCTCACCGTCCTTGGCAACCAGCAGGTCGTAACCCATATTGTCTAGGGTCCGGTATAGCACCTGCAGGTTGGTGGCGTTGTCGTCGACCAGAAGTATGCGGTTCTGCATTTGCTGCGAATCACTCATTCATCTTCACCCAGTAGTTTATTTATTGTGTCGAAATCAAAATCGTCCAGCGCCGCATTTGCCTGACGGGCGAATCCTGCATGGTCATCGGACTGATCTTGCAGCGCCGAGAACAACGCCCGCAGTGCCTTAATGTCGCCGATTGCGACGGCGTCCTGAATATTCTTGCGGGTCGCGCTGTCCAGTTCCGGTAGTTCACAAAGCGCTGCCTCCGGTTCGGCAACATCACCTGACTGCTCAACAATCTCGCCGCCCAACTGCTCTGCCAACTCATGCAGCAACTCGCTGAGCTTAACCGGCTTGGCCAGAAATCCGTCGGTGCCGGCATCATGCGCCTTGGCAATCGCGGCGGCTTCGATGGTGGCGGTCACCATCACAATTTTCAGGTTCGGATAACGTGCATCGGCTTTTAAGCGACGGGTCGCCTCAACGCCGTCAAGCACCGGCATTTTCATATCCATCAGGACGACATCGGCGGGACGCTCCGCCATCATTTGCAACACTTCTTCGCCATCGTGGGCTTCGCGCACGCGGCCGGCGAAACCCTGCACCATGCCGCGCATTACCTGGCGGTTAAAATTATTGTCATCGGCGATGATAATATCGATCTCACGATCAATATGAAGATCCACCGACACCAATTCGCTGGCGCCATCCTCATCATCGTCACCGCTGACTTTTGCCTCGCCCTCGACCAGCGGCAGGTCAAAGCTGAATACCGTACCGCGGCCGAATTCACTTTCCGCGGACAGTGATCCGCCCATGGTTTCAACCAGCCGGAAACAGATAGAAAGCCCCAACCCGGTCCCGATACCTTCGTGGGGATTGGTTTGCTTGAAGGGCTCGAACACTTCCTCCAAATGCTCCGCTTCAATGCCACGACCGGTGTCGCGGACTGCAAAATGCAGGCGCTGTCCGGCCGCCAGCGTCACGCTCAGCTCAACAAAACCCTGGGTAGTAAATTTGACGCCGTTGTCCAACAGATTGACCAGCACCTGACGCAGTTTTACTGCATCGAGTTTTACCCACGCCGGGATATCTGTTTGCAGGTTGACCTCGTATCGCAGTCCTTTTGACTGTGCGCGCTGGCGGACAATATCACCGACACTGCTGAGCAAAGCGCTGAGCCGGTGAGAGCGTATATCCAGCTCCATATTGCCGCTTTCGATCTTGGCCAGATCGAGCACATCATTAATCAACGTCAGCAGGTGATTGCCGCAGGTTTCTATCGCTGCCAGATGGCGCCGTTCCTCCGGGGCAATGCCTTCAGCCCGCAGCAACAATTGCGTATAGCCCAGCACCCCGTTGAGCGGGGTTCTCAACTCGTGACTGACACTGGACAAAAACTGGCTCTTAGCGTGACTGGCGTCCTCCGCCTGAATCCGTGCATCGATCAGCTTCGATTCGGTCTCGGTGCGGGTATCGACCATATAGTTGGCATGTTCCGCCAACTCTTCGAATTCAGAGAAGGTCAGATCCCGCAGATTGATATTCACCGAGCGTTTTGCAGCGGCATCGAAAAAATCCTGCATGCCGGTAAAGCCGCGCTCGACCCGCTTAATAAGCAGGCGCGCAATCAATATGCCGAGCAAAAGCACCAGCAATGAAATCAGCACAATAAACCGGATCTGCTTCAGGTAACGCTGCCGCTGGGCACTCTGTTCGGCTTCTATCAGCCGGTTAAACTCATCAAGAAAAAACCCCGCGCCGATTACCCAGCCCCAGGGTTGATACAAGGACACATAGCTTTGCACCGAGGCGGCCTCAGCTGCGTCGCTGCGCGGCCACGCTATTTTCACATAGTCATCTGCCTCATCCGCTTGCAGCGCAGCGACCCAATCGCCGACCCCGCTCAGGGGCTCACCGATGGCACCGGGATTATAGGGATTGACCAACTGCGCACCGTTTTTGTCGGTGACAAACAGCACCGAACTATCCGGGTCGAAAGGAATTGCGGCGAGCCGTTCCAGCACCTCCGCCTTAAGCTCCTCGAGCGCCGGCTCAACATAGGTGCTGGCGACGAGATAAATATCAAGGGGTTTGTATTGGAAAACAAAGCTGACATTACGGCTCGCTGCGGCGTTGGCTGATGCCGGCAAACTGAACTGAATAAAGCGCTGGCTGGCGGCATCGGGGCCGGCTTTAATCTGATTGGCCAGCGCAGTGAGAGCGTTGCTGTTGTTCAGCCGCTGCCCGCTGTTCGGTGCCAATGGTGTCAGCCGGAACGCACCGCTGCCATCGAGCAGGTAAAAAAAGCCGCCCTCGCCGAAGCGCATCGGTGCCACCGCCGCACTCACTTTATCGATTAATTGCGCCCGGCTCTCATCTGCCTTCGCGGAGACGCGGATATCGCGGGCGACCACCAGGGCGCTGCGAATTTCCCGGCGCAGCTGTTTGTACAAAACCTGATCAAAGCGTTCGCGGCGAAAATGGATATATTCCAGTGCTTTGTCGACTTCACGGCGCAGCAATTGGTTGCGCGACTCGGTATAGGTTTCGCGCCACTGCTGGTGTTGCGAGGTAAACCGGTCGAAATCACTCGCGATCCAGAAATAGCCCAGCACGATGACCGGCAGCGTAGACAACGCAAACAGGCTGTACAGGAAGACCCGTACCAGACTATGCTTTTTGCGCGATCCTTTGTATTTCATTACTATCAGTAGCCGTCGGGACAGACCAAACTGGAAAGAATAAGCGAATCAGAAGGTAAATACCTGAAAAATATCGTATTAATGCTTTTCATCCGAAAGCTTACGGGGCTACAATAATTCAGTATAACCATCACGGTACTCACCTATGTCAGACACATCCACACCTACGGTTTATATCATCGAAGACGATGATGCAGTACGGGACTCACTCAAGCTGGTTCTGGAGTCGGTTGGCATGACCGTGGCGGATTACCCGCGCGCAGATTTGTTTCTGGCAGACTACAGCCCCGACATGGCGGGCTGCATGGTGCTGGATATTCGCATGCCCGGCCTCAATGGCATGGAGCTGCAGCGCAAACTCAACGCCATTCACTCGACACTGCCGATCATCTTCGTCACCGGACACGGCGACGTACCGATGGCGGTGGAGGCGATGCAGCAGGGCGCGGTGGACTTTATTCAGAAGCCCTACCGCGAGCAGGAATTGCTCGACAAGATCCACCAGGCGATGCAGCTCGATGCAGAGCACCGTCGTCAGCTGACGGAACTCAATGCCATTGAAGAGCAGATGAGCAGCCTCACGCCGCGCGAAGCACAGGTGATGGATCTGATGGTTGAGGGCAAGGCCAATAAAGCTATCGCCTTTGATCTGGATATCAGCCAGCGCACCGTTGAAATTCACCGCGCCCGGGTCATGGACAAAATGCAATCCAAATCCCTCGCCCAGCTGGTACGCAAGGTCATCGCCGTCCGCCAGGCCGACGTCTGATTCTCGCTTAGCTCCGGCCACCTGCGGCGGCGTTACTCAACGCCGCATCAATCCGCTCCAACACCAACACTAACTCGATCAGCCGCAAGCCGCGGCCGCGGCCGTATTCCTCGACCATCGGCGCGATCGCGCAGCTGTCGGGCAAGGTTGCCCCGGTATCAATCAGCTCCCGCATACGCGGAATAAAGACGAACTGTAACCACTGCGGCAGCAGCAGGGTGTCGACACAAAACGGTTGCTGGCTCAACAGCGCCGACGAAGGCGGCGCTTCAGACTCCCACAACGCAGCCGCCCGCATCACCGCCTCCAGATCCATCAGCGCGCTGGCGATATATACCGGCAACGGCATTTCCGCAGCTGAGCCGTTACTCATTCAAGCACCCGCCGGTAAGGTGGCAATGAATCGAGCATCTCACGGCCATAGCGCCTGCTGACAATCCGCCGGTCGAGAATACTGACCCGGCCGCGGTCATTTTCGTTGCGCAATAAGCGGCCGCTCGCCTGCACCAGCCGTTGCGCCGCATCCGGTACTGAGATTTCCATAAAAGGCTTACCGTTATTCTGTTCCACCCATTCGGCCAGCGCCTGCTCAATCGGATCGTTGGGTACGGCAAAGGGAATTTTAGCGATTACCACATGGGTGCAATAGTTGCCCGGCAGGTCGATACCTTCGGCGAAACTCGCCAAACCGAAGATAATACTGCCCCGGCCCTCATCGATAATATCGCGGTGCGACTGTAATAGCGCCTGCTTCGACATCCGATCCTGCACCAGAATCCGCGATTGCCAGTCTCCGGGCAGGCCGGCAAATACATCTTCCATCTGCCGGCGCGATGAAAACAGCATCAGTGTCGCCTCATCGGGATTAACCCAGACCGGAAACTGCTCGATTATTTCCGCGGTGTGCTCCTGTGGCTTACCCGGATCACTGCGCATTTTCGGCACGCGTAACTCCGCAACTTCGGCGAAATTGAACGGACTCTGCACCACCAGATAGGTGGCATTATCAGCGAGGCCCTGCTGCATCCTGAAGCGCTCAAAGTTGCCCAGCGAGGTGAGTGTTGCCGAGGTCAGCACCGCCGCATAACAGCGCTGCCACAGCTGTTCGCGCAGACTTTCCGCGGCGATAATCGGACTACAGCAAATATCGACATCGCCGTTGCTGTGCTCCACCGCCTGCAACCAGCGCGCCCGCGGCGGCCGCTCGGCCAGCGCATCAATGGCGTAGGCACGCCACAAACCTTCCGCACCCTGCGCGCGCAAAATCAGGCTGCCAAAGAATCCCAGCCACTCCTCCATTTGCTCCCGCGGTGCCTCAAAACCGCCCTGCTCCAGCGAGCGGCTCAGCGCGTCATTAATCTGTTTCGCCTGACTGACCACGCCGGCATTGGCCGAGGCCAGCGCCGCTGCCGAATCGCGCAATGCGCCGTCGACGATACCATTGGGAAATCGGTGACGATCGGCATCGACATTTTCCGGATTGTCCAGCAGCGACTCCCACAACGAACGCTGTTCGCGCATATCGGCCTGCAGTTCGGCGAGCGCCGCCGACAAGCTGTTCATACTGCCGGCAACAGTGGCGTCGAGCCCGTCTGCAGCGGCGATGGCAATCAACCCGCGACCGGCCTGATCGAGCCAACGTAAAGCGGCACCGTAGCGGAGCCGGTGGCTGAAATGACTCAGCACTTTGTCCGGCAGGTTATGCGCCTCATCGAGCACATAAATACAATCTTCCGGCTCGGGCAAAATGGCACCGCCGCCCAACGCGAGATCGGCCAGTACCAGATCGTGATTGGCCACAATCACATCGGCGCCTTCGATACGTTCGCGGGCGCGATAAAAACTGCACTGGCGGATATGGCTGCAACGCCGGCCGGTGCAGCGCGCGTGATCGTTGGTTACCCGCTGCCAGTTGCTGTCTTCGACACCCTCCGACCAGCTATCGCGGTCGCCGTCCCACTGCGAGCTGACCAGCGCATC
>JBFJYC010000155.1:0-7513 GCA_041622815.1 Spongiibacteraceae bacterium
CTGTAAAATAGCGATTATAAGGCTGCAGGGCTGCTGCCTTCCCGCCGGACACTTATGGAAATTCTGCGATCCCCCGATAGTTGTTTCGAGAATCTGGCCGAATTTGATTTCGAGCCTCACTTTCTGACGGTGACCGATCCGGAAACCGGCACCGCGCTACGTATGCACTATGTCGACGAGGGTCCGGGGGATGCCAAGCCGCTGGTGATGATCCACGGTAACCCGACCTGGAGTTATGAGTGGCGCAATGTGATTCCCCTTGTGGTCGCGGCAGGCTACAGGGCCATTGCCATTGACCTGATTGGCACGGGCCGCTCCGACAAACCATCACAGATGCATGATTACAGCATCGCCCGTCATGTGGAATGGACCCGGCAGGCGCTGTTTGAACAGCTCGATCTGCATGACGCGGTATTTGTGATGCACGACTGGGGCGGCATCATCGGCCCGCGGGTGATCGCGGCGGATATGTCGCGGGTCTCCCACGTCGTCTACTCTAATACCGGCCTGCCCTGCCGCGAGCCGGGTAAGCCGATCGCCAAAATGCGCCGCAAGCCGGCACTTCTGAGTGTTTTTCAGTGGTGGATCCGCTACAACCGCGGCTGGAAGTTCTGGAATACCATCAAGCGCACTTGTGTGCGGCCGGTGCGCCCGGAAGTGATTGCCAGCTACGCCGCGCCCTACCCGGAGAAAAAATATCTAGTGGGTCACCGGCAGTTCACCCAGATGCTGCCAACGCGGAATGACAACCCGATGCTGACGGATAACTGGCACGCCATGGAAATTCTGAAGAATTTTGACAAGCCGTGGCTGTGTCTATTTAGCGACAAAGACATCGTCGCGCCGCGAGGGCATCAATACATCCGCAAGCATATACCTGGCGCGGCTCGGTTCGAAACGATGATTCTGCACAACGCCAGCCACTTTCTCAGCGAGGATGCGCCGCAGGAATACGCCGAGGCCATGCTGGCTTGGTTGCGCGAAAATGGCGGCGCATCAACTATGACAGAACAGCAGAATGTTTAAAGGCGAATATGTTTTATACGGCATGGAACGCAGCTTGTTTACCCGCAAGCTGGAGGCGCAGCTGCGTTATCAGCGGGTGCCTTATCGCTTCGAGCTACAGACATTGGAAAACCAGCAACATTGGCAGGCCCGCGCCGGTACGCACATCATTCCGGTGCTGCAGACGCCGGAAAACTGGATCATGTGGGATAGCACGCCGATCGGGGATTTCTTAAATTCCCGCTTTCACGAGGCAGCTGTTATCCCCGAAACACCGGTACAGCGCGCGGCCTGTCTGATATTGGAAGACTGGATCGACGAATGGCAGGGTCGCACCGCGATCAATTCGCGGTGGTGTTATCCGGATAACGCCGCCGAAGTCGGATTTCTGATGGCCAAGGCGATGGTGGCCGGCAAGCTTGAGCATGACGCCCTCACGGACGAAGAGCAGGCTCAGGTGCAAGCGGCAGCAACCATGGTACGCGACTCGTTCGGGCTCAAAGCCTGTAAGGGCTTTGGTGTAACCGAAGACCGCAACGCATTTATGCGCGCCGAGTTCGACCGGTTTATGGGCGAGCTTGCAGCCTTGTTTTCGCAGCAGGATTTTTTACTCGGTGCGCGTCCCTGTATGGCGGATTTCACCGTCTGCGCCGGATTGAAGGCGCACTTTGCGGTGGACCCCGAGCCGCGCAAGTGGGTAGAAGAGATTGCGCCGGGTATGCTCGATTATATGGAGCGGGTCTGGAATGCCGGTCCGGAGAAAGTCGGTGATTGGTTGCCGGACGATGCGCTATCGCCGCTATTACAGTCGTTATTCGACAATATGCAGTCGGGCTTCGCGCCCTTTGCGCGGGCCAATACCGCGGCTGTGGCCGCGGGCGAAAAATTCTTTATGGCCGATGTTGGTGACGGTGAGCAGTCGTTCCGTGCTCGGCCCTATATCGAACAGTCGCGGCAACATGTCGCACAGGAGCTGCGCCGCTGCAGCGCGGAAGACTTGGCAAAGGTTGAGGCTGCACTGGCCGCAACCGGTGCGCTCGAACTTTATTCGTAAAACACATACATTGGAGATCACCGGAATATGACCACGCAACAACAAGTCCGTCTCGCCGCGCGCCCTGCGGACGGCGCATTACCGAAATTCGACTTCACCAGTGATCCTTCGCGCGATTTGCAGGATGGCGAAGTGAAGGTAGAACTGGAGTATATTTCTCTCGACCCGGCGATGATGGGCTGGACGACGGATAAGCGCAGCTATATCGCACCGGTGGGCATCGGCGAAGTGATGCGCGCCTTCGGTGTCGGCAAAGTGATTGAAAGCAAAAGCGATTATTTCAAAGTGGGCGACTACGGCACCGGTTTTCTCGGCGCCCAGACCGAATCGATTGTGAATAGCCGTGAATTGATGAAGGTGGATCCTTCGCTGGCGCCCGTACAATATTTTCTATCGGGCTTTGGTATGACCGGCTGCACCGCCTATTTCGGCTTGCTGGATATCGGCAAGCCGAAGGATACCGACACGGTAGTGGTGTCCTCAGCCGCCGGTGCGGTCGGCAGTATTGCCACGCAACTGGCGAAGCAGCATGCCAGGCATGTTGTAGGTATCGCCGGCGGTCCTGAAAAATGCGCCTTTGTAAAAAAGGAGCTCGGTGCGGATGCGGTCATCGACTACAAAGCCGGGGATATCGATGCGCAACTGCGGGCGGCGGCGCCTGACGGTATCGATGTCTACTTTGACAATGTCGGCGGTGAGATTCTCGATGCAGTGCTCGGTCAGATTAATCGTCACGCCCGCATTATTGTCTGCGGCGGTGTTTCCCAATATGGCGATATGAAGAACATGCAGGGTCCGAAGAATTATATGGCGCTCACCACCCATAGCGGCATCATGCAGGGCTTTACCATGCGCGATTATATGCGCCGGGTGCCCGAGGCAATCGGTGAACTATTCACGCTTCACGCAGCGGGTAAGTTGAAGTTCCGGGAACATATTCTCGAGGGGCTGGAGCAGCTGCCAGCGGGGCTCGAGTTGTTATTGCGCGGCGGCAACCAAGGTAAGCTGCTTATTAAGGTTGCCGGATAAAGTGCTGAGAAGCATGGGGCTACTGTTTATCGATAATTAGAAAGTACAGGAGTTGGTGATGAAGAAATTAGGAATCGGTCTGGTTGTCGTGTTGTTGCTGTTAGTCGGTATCTATCAGCTCGCCGGTGATCGTATCGCAATGCGTGCGATGTCACGGATTATCGAGAATAATCTTGCCGGTGATGCATTTGCCGAACTGGAAGATGGCCTGCATGTGTATTTATGTGGCGCCGGTTCGCCGTTGCCGGACCCGGGCCGTTCCGGCCCCTGCGCGGCGGTGGTGGCGGGCCAGCAGCTGTATATTGTAGACGTCGGTTCGGGATCACCGCGGCGTCTGCCGCTGGGTGGATTACCACCGGGCAGGGTGACGGCATTACTGCTGACGCATTTTCATTCCGACCATATCGACAGTCTCGGTGAGTTAGCGATGCAGCGCTGGGCCGGTGGTAGTAATGAGCAGCCGATGCCGGTGTACGGCGGCCGCGGTGTCGAAAAAATCGTCGATGGTTTTAATCTGGCCTACTCACAGGACTTTGTCTATCGCATCGAGCACCACGGGCCTGAGACAGTCATTCCTTCGGGTAAAGGCAGTGTGGCGCGCCCCTTTGATGTGCCGCCTAACGGTGAGGGTAAAGTCATCATCGAGCAGGATGGTCTGGTGGTTACCGCACTGCGGGTTGAGCACGCCCCGATCGAGCCGGCGGTGGCCTATCGTTTCGATTACAAAGGTCGTTCAGTACTGATCTCCGGCGATACCAGCAAGTCGGCTAACCTGCAGCAGTTCGCCAAAGGCGTTGATCTGCTGGTGCACGAGGCGCTGGCGCCGCATCTGGTCGCATTGATGACCGAGGGCGCTGCGAAGGCGGGCGCTAAGGCGATGGAGAAGATTACCGTCGATATTCTGAATTACCACACCACACCGGTTGAAGCGGCGGAGATTGCGCGGGATGCGGGAGTCGGCCATTTACTCTATTACCATATCGTTCCGGCATTACCGATCAAGGCATTAGAAAAGGCGTTTCTGCGCGGCGTCAGCGATGTGTTTGATAATGTGACGGTGGGGGTAGACGGCACCATGGTGCATTTGCCGGCGGGGTCAGATGAGATAGATGTGACCACCGCGAGCGCAATCTGATGAAATTTCTAAAGCGGACCGTGTTTGTTCTCATGGCGCTTTTTGCTTTGGGATTTTGGCAGATGTTTTTTTCTGAGCGGCCGCCGTTAACTACCGATCCTGAAACATTGGCCGGCGACGGCAGCCTCATAAATTATTGTGACCTGCCGGTGCTCGACGGCAGCGGCAAAATGGCGGCAGACATTCCCAAGGGCAATACGCCGGGCTGCAGCTACTCCCACTTCCCGTTGCCGATACTGGCGCAGTGCACGGAACCGTTGCCGGAAAACGCGGCGGACATCCGCGGCTTGTGGCGCGGTATTGAGGGCGGGCATGCCGGTCACATCGAACGTATTGAGCAGTGTGGCCGCCGTGTGGTCGTCACGGCTGCGGGGATTATTCACGATGGCGGACCGAACAGCACGGCGGGTGAAACGTCGAACGATACCGAGGGTTCGGTGTTGTTTGTGCTGGGCGATAAGGAGTACTGCGGCCGCACTTCGGCCAGTATGGTCTGGAATGAAGGCAAACTCGATTTTCATGCCTTCGGTTGGGGGCCGGTTGTGGTGAAGCGCTATCCCGACGGCGAGCACCTGATTTGGGAATATGCCGATGGCAGCATCACCCGCATGGAGCGGCTCTGTAAGCTGCCCGAAGAGCACAAAATCCCGAAACCACGCGGACCGCGGTATAAGCTGTTCTGATTGTTAAAGCGGCCTTCAGGCCGCTTTTGCTTTGTCCTGACTTGCCGGTGTATTCGCCAGTTCGATAAAGCGCTTCTGGTGGTGATCCGCATCACCGAATAAGGTGTTGATAATCATCAGGCGCTTAACGTAGTGACCAACCGGCATCTCGTTGGTCATGCCCATACCGCCATGAAGCTGAATCGCTTCGCCGCCGATATGCCGCCCGGCACGCCCGGTCATCACTTTCAGTGCCAGCAGGCTCCGCGCCGCATCCGCGTCGCCGGCATCGGCAGTACAGACGGCGCGATAGAGCAGTGATTTCGTGTTCTCAGCCGCTGCAAACATATCAACCATACGGTGCTGCAAGGCCTGGAATGAACCAATGGCTTTGCCGAACTGCTTTCGGGTTTTGGTGTACTCGAGTGTGGTCGCGTTCAGAAATTCGATCGCCCCCAGTGCCTCGGCGCAAATCGCCAGCATCGCGCTATCGATCACCGGTGCCATCGCGGTGTAGCCCCGGCCGACTTCACCGATGACGGATTCCGCCGCCACATCGTTAAAGCGGATATTGGCCGCGCCGCGTCCGTCAGTCATACGCAAGGCGTGTCGTTCAAGACCGGTGCTGTTGCCGTCGACTAAAAACAGTGTAATACCGTCCTCGCTCGTTGGTGATCCGCCCGTGCGGGCCGCCACAATCAGCTTGTCCGCCGCGGTGCCGTTCAACACGACGATTTTTTCACCGTTGAGCAGCCACTGATCACCTGCTTGTTTCGCACGGGTTGCAATATCCGTTATCGCGTAGCGGCTTTGCCGTTCAGCGTAGGCGAAGGCGCCCTGCAATTCACCGCCGATAATTTGCGGAATCAGTGTCTCCTGTAGTTCATTGGACGCGGCCGCTGCCAGCAGTCCGCCAAACAGCAATACCGTCGGCAGGAACGGTTCCAGCACGATGCCGCGACCGAGCTCCTGCATAATGACCATGGTGTCGACCGGACCGCCGCCAAAGCCGCCGTGTTTTTCATCGAAGGGGATAGAAAGCCAGCCCAGCTCGGCAAACTGTTTCCAGTTATCGGGGCTGAAACCGTGAGGCATCGCGGCGATCGTGTTGTGCTTGTCGATACCGTAATTCTCGCTGACAAATCGCGTCAGGCTGTCGCGGATCATGCCCTGCTCTTCGTTTAAATTAAAATTCATGACGATGTCTCCTTACAGGCCAAGTACGTATTTGGCGGTGATGTTTTTCTGGACCTCGTTAGATCCGCCATAGATAGTTGAGGCGCGACCGCGGAAGTACAGCTTCTGCGCGCTATCGGCGAAATCATGGCCAAACTGTTCGGTAGTTAATTCACCCTGCAGGGCGCCGCTGTAGTAAGCGGCCACGTCCATGCGCAGTGTTTGGATCGCCTGCTGAATTTCTGTGCCCTGCAGCTTCAGTAACGAAGACTCGGGGCCGGCGGCCTTACCCTCTGCCGCAGCGGCGAGAACGCGAAGTTCGGTGTATTCCAGCGCCATAAGATCTATTTCGACATCTGCGACACGCTTGGCGAACAGCGGCTCTTCCATCAAGGACACACCGCCGCCGGTTTCACGGGCTGCAAGTGCTTTCAGTTCGGAAAGGTTACGTTTTGAATCGGCGACTTCGGCGATACTCAGGCGCTCGTGAACCAACAGCGATTTGGCGTAAGTCCAGCCTTTGCCTTCCTCACCGATACGATTTTCCACGGGGACACGAACGTCCTCAAAGAACACTTCGTTCAGGTGGTGGAAGCCGTCGATGGTGTCGATCGGCCGCACGGTGATGCCGGGAGATTTCATGTCGATCAGCAGAAATGAAATTCCCTGCTGCTTCTTGCCGGAGTTGTCGGTCCGCACTAAACAGAAAATCCAGTCTGCATACTGGGCGTAGGTCGTCCAGATTTTGCTGCCGTTGAGTACATAGTCGTCGCCGTCCCGGTCCGCGCGCATCTGCAGCGAGGCCAGGTCAGAACCGGCGCCGGGTTCGGAATAACCCTGACACCACCAATCTTCACTTTTGAGAATACGTGGCAGGAAATGTTGTTTCTGCGCCTCGCTACCGTAGGTATAAATTACCGGCGCGACCATGGTGACACCGAAGGGAATCGGATCGGGCGCACCGGCTGCCGCGCGCTCAGAGTTCCAGATAAAATATTGGGTGACGGACCAGTTACAACCGCCGTGCTCAACCGGCCAGTGCGGTGCCATCCAGCCTTTGTCGTTTAAGCGCTGCTGCCACAGCAGCATGCCGTTTTTGATATTGGCCGGATCGCTGAGTTTCGCCTGTAGCTCTGCATCGAATGCCTGATCGAGAAACCGGCGCACCTCTTGGCGAAATGCCAGATCTTCGTCGCTGAAACGTGTATCCATGTCTTACTCCTTTTGCTGCGTAGCCGAACCCGGGCCGGCCTGTCAGTCGGTAGCCTTGTTAGTCGCTCAGTATAATATGGCATACATTATGTCTTTATATGTGAGAATGCAAACAGCCGCGATATTTTCATTACGCGCATAAAAAAGCCGCCGGGGCTTTCGCGCCGGCGGCTTTTTGGCACTGCTTGGCTTAGAAGCGGAAGGTACCGCGAATCGCAGCAGACTCTGCATCGAAATCGC
>JBFJYC010000156.1:0-7461 GCA_041622815.1 Spongiibacteraceae bacterium
CCGCTGCGTAGACTTGCCCGCAGTTTAATAACGCGCCGCAAACAGGCCACCGGAGAACCCAATGAACAACTTCAAACCTCTCGCACTCGCTTCCGTCGTCAGCCTGATGTCCGCTGTGGCAACCGCCGGCCCGCTTAACGACTTGCTCGGTGGCGGCGGCGCGCTCGGTCAGCTTGATATGGCGGCACGCAGCGTGCAGGCGCAAATGAGCGGCGCTGTGGCGCAGCACTCAACTTTCGGCACGACCAATACGCCAACACTGTTCGGCGTCACGATTTTTGAGCCGGCTAATAGCCAGAATGCAGACATCGCCGCGCTGTCGATTGGCAGTGGCGATAATACCGGCAATGGCGGTGCGGTCGGCATCGCAGCGTTGGCCGGGGCTGATTCCGGCAACGGTGGTTTGGTGGGTATCAGTGCATTGAACACAACGGAAACAGCAACCATCACAGCTGGCGGCGAGCAGCATGGCACCGGCAATGACCTGGCGCCATTGACATCACAGCTGGACCCGTATCGCGCGGGTCAGATGAATGAGTCGCTCTACAACGAGCTTGGGCGCGAAGAAGTGCGCGGCGAAGCGCAGACCGCGCAGCTCGAAAAACAAATGCGCGCGGGTCAAGCGGATATCACCGCTCGGATGCCGCAGGGAGTTTCAACAGATCAGGCGCCTGGCTTCGGCACTGCGGGCATTGGTTCGATCTCCGGTTTTGAGGGTGAGAACGCTGGCAGTGGCAGTGATTTCGGTGTCGCCGTACTCGCATCGGGCAATGACAGTGCGAATGCCAATCTAATCGGCGCCGCGGCGCTGACTGGCGACAATGCCGCCCGCGGTGATCTAGTCACGGTGGCGATTGCCGGTGGTGACAATAGCGCTCAAGGCGGGCTGGTCAATATTGCGGCGTTGAGTGGTGCCGACAGCGGTCAGGGCGGCGTTGTCAATATCCAGCTCGCCAATCAACCGACCACGACTATCGGCAGCGATGAAGCGGTATTGAATCTGGCGGTATTGCACCGTAGCGACAATGTTGAACAGGGCACGGTTGGCATCGGTATCATCACGATCACCGAGGATGGTACTCCGCCGCCGCCTTTGGTAGAGACCGCTGTGGACGCGCCTGCCTCAGCCGAAGCGGAAAACTGTGGCGGTAGCCAAGAAGTCATGATTCGCGGTCTGCCGGTGCTCGCCGGTCCCCGTCTCGGTACGCAGTTTGCTGATCCCCGCGCCGAGACCAAGACTGGAGAATGTTCGGTCGGCTAATAACGGCAACCTCCTGGATCTAATCAACAGGCGCCCGCCAGCCCCCGGGTATTACGGCCGCTAGGCCGTGTCCTGGGGGCCTTTTTATAAAATAACCGTTGAAATTTCATAGCATTAGCCTACTATGCTGGCAATCAGTCTCAGGGGATAACAGTGATTAATTCGCCTATTTTCCGGGGGTCCATCCTCGGGCTGGTGTTGCTTGGCAGCACCGTCACGGTCGCGGCGGGTTCGGATGAGCGCAGCCGTCCCGACGGCAGATTTTATATCGCGCCGGCCTTGACCTACGACTTTATGGATCAGGATTCGGCGCTCGACGACGATGCCGGCTATCGCTTCAGTGCCGGTATCCCGCTGCTGCACTACTTCAATCTTGAAGTGAACACCTTCAAAACCGAGTTGGATGCCAAACGCAATCAGCCGGTCACCGGCGGTTTTGCACGCAACGCCGGCAGTGTTGAGGGCGTTGGTGCCAATCTGTTGTTCTTCCCGGCCCGCTACCACAGCCCGTTTTTTCTTGTACTCGCCGCGTCTCAGGGTGATTTTGAATCGGACGCCGGCGCGGACGACAGCGCCAATATCTGGGAGGCAGGCTTTGGTTATATCCACCCGCTGACCCGTCACGGCGGTTTGTCATTGCGGGCAGAGTATCGCTTTCGCAACACCTCGGTTGATGATCAGGCGAATGGTGACTACGAGTTGCACGATCATGTGGTTTCGCTGGGCCTGCAGGTGCCGATCGGCCGCCGCAAAAGTGATCAACTTAGCCGTCCCTCGGACTGGCGTAATCCTGAGCCGCCGGCAAACTATGTCGCCGCGGCAGCGCCGGTGGACGGTGACGATGACCGCGATGGTGTTGTTAACAGCGTCGACCAGTGCCTGAATACGCCGTTCGGGGCGGCGGTTCTCGCCACCGGCTGTTCACTGAAAACTGACATTGCGCTTGAGCTTAAAGGTGTGAATTTTGCTTTTGATAGCGGCACGCTGTTGCCGGAGTCGTTTCCGATTCTGGATCAGGCCGCTTATGTATTGCGCCAGTCGCCGGGTGTAAGGGTGATGGTGGCGGGGCACACCGATAGCAAGGGCGGCGCTGAATACAACGAGAACCTGTCGGCACGACGGGCTGAGTCTGTGCGGCGTTACCTGATACGGAAAGGGATCGCGCCCGACCGCCTAGTGGCGAAAGGCTACGGTGAAAGCCGGCCGTTGGTTTCAAACTACAAGCGTGACGGCAGCGATGACCCGGTCGGGCGCGCGCGCAACCGCCGTGTTGAGTTTTGGGTCATCCGTTAATTCTCCACCTATTTTTGAATCGGGGCCAACAATATGGCAATTGATATACCACCACCGATGCCGCCGATTCAGGCGGATGTGCGCAGTATAGAAGCAGCTAAGGCGCAGGCGCGCGGCGTTGTTAAGACCGGTTTTGCTGATTATCAGGTAGAAATCGTCGGCCCTGCGTTACTGAGTAAGGCGCGGATCGATGCGGTGATGTCCCGAGCCAAAAATCCGTCGCAAGCGGTCTTGGGTTTGAATAATGCCTATTACTCACAGGGTCATCTGCTGGTGGGTTTGCATTTTGCTTTGGTCGGTAAAAAATTGTCGATTTACGTGGTGCAGGGCAAGCTCGCCAACGTCGTAACTCCGCCGGCGTTGAATCAGTTTTTTAAGCCCTTGATCGGTGATACGGACCTGACTTTCGGTGAGTTTGATCGGCGTCGACTGCTGGCGGATATCAAGGCTTCGCGTGCGGGGGAGCAGGTTTCAGTGTCCTACCGGCGTGCGTCTGCCGATCCTGCTGATATCACAATGGTACTGACTGCAAAGTCGCTGGCAGATTATCAGGCGACCACTGCCAGTTTCCAGATCGGCAACCCCGGGAGCCGCTTTCTCGGGCGCTACTTCCAACAGAGTCAGCTCCGACATACTACCGATTACGGCACCGAAGTGGCTTTTGGCTACGAGTCGGCGCTTACCTCGCTTGGTGACGATCCTCGTGGTGGCAAAAGCTATGATCACTTGCAGCTGGCACTGGATCACCCGACCCGCTTCGGGGTGTACGGTTTTGATATTAGCCATATTGTTTACACGCAGGAAGTGTTGGTCGACGATAGCGGTACGCTGCGCGAGTTTGATTTTAAATCCAAAATTACGCAGCTTGGCTTGAATGGTAAGCAGGTGCTGGTATCCAGCGCCCGCAATCGATTTAACACCTATCAGCGCATTGAGCATATCGAGTCAGAGTTCGAGAATGAGGATGAGCCGCAGGCACAAGACCGACTATTATTGGATGAGCCTCACACTAGCGTTGAATTTGGTTTGACTTGGTTTCACCGCTTCCCGAAAGGCACGACGTTTAACGCGGACCTTTCCGGTGAGTGGGGTGTGTCCTCGGACGGGGATAACAATGCGGGCACCTTGAATACGCTTGCTGCGGCATCGCCACGCGAACTCGATAGCCGGCGCAGAACCTCCCAGTTCAGATTGATCAAGCCGAAACTTGGGCTGGCGATACCGGTCTTTAAGGGCGGCAATTTGAGCTTTGATTTTATCGGCCAGTTTGCCGGCGACCATCAAGTGCCCCAAGAACAGCAATGGGTATTGGGTGGTACCGGCAGCCTGAGTGCCTATCTGTCGGGGTTGCTGGTCGGCGATAGCGGATATTATGGCCGCGTGGTGTTGAATTTAGGGCGTTTCGGCGGCGATGGTATCTCGGTGGTGCCGAGCCTGTTTGTTGAGCACGGTGTCGCCGAGTTTGAAGATGCCGAAGCGGTGAAGGATAGTAGTGGCAATCTTTCCGTGGCGTCCGCATCGGGCAGTATCCTCGATGTCGGCGAAGCGCAGTCGGTGACCGATGCGGGTATCCGGCTGCAGTTTGATATTGCTTGGGATATCGATTTGGAATTGGTGGTCGCGCGCAATGTCGCAGATGATAATCTCAGTCAGGCCTACTTGCGCAATAACGAAGCAGATTTCTTCTTTAATTTAAAAAAGTCCATATAAAATAATTAGATAGCAGCAAATCCGGGACTGCCCTTTTGGGCAGTCCGCGTTATTAAGTCACACTGAATCCGCTGGTTCGTCAGGGCAATGACCCTGATACTTCTACGTATCAATTAGAGCGTAGATTTCCATGAACCAGCCCACAGTTTTAAACATTGCCCGCCAGATTGCTGCCGTAATTCTGCTTTCTCTGTGCTTCGCTCCGGCTGCATCAGCCGATGCGGGCCGGCAGGCCGAAGGCCGGGTGCTGGTATTTTGGGCGACCTGGTGTGGTTTTTGTAAAGAGACCCTGAAAACGGTCGACGATATGCAGTCTGACAATCAGCTGAGCGGTTATAAAGCCGTTGCCGTCAATCTGCCGAACGACAGCAAAAATCCGCAGGCCTTCCTGCAGAACATGGGCATCAAGCTACCCAGTGCTGAGCTGGCTAAGCTGCGCGATGCCGCCAGCGGCGTAATCGGTGTGCCCTGGGTGGTTATGGTCGACGCCGATGGCCAGGTTATTGCCGGTCAGCGGGCGCCGCGCTCCAAAGAGCAGCTGTCCGCCTGGGTAGGCAGCATGGACCAGGTTCACCAGCAGCTTTCTCTGCTGCAGTAATTTCCCCGGTAGCGAGTGCTGTCTGTGCCCGCTACCCATTGCCGCAATGATTTGCGGCCGTTTCCGCACTTGATGAGTCCTTTGTACGACACGTAGATTTGCCCGCTCTGTTTTCAGCGCGACGTCCTATGTCTGAAGTATCCCGTATCAAGCCGACCCTCGGCATCGACACCGAGTGGTGGTGGCAACAGGCCGCCGCCGGTCATCTGGCCATTCAGCGTTGCAAAGCCTGTGACCGGCTGCGCCATCCGCCGCGGCCGATGTGCGGAGATTGCCGGTCAGAGGAGTGGGACTTTATCCACTCGAGCGGGCGGGGCACTGTTTGCAGCTATACCGTTCTTCACCATCCCCGGTTTCCCGGCTACGAATATCCGTTGATTATCGTGTTGATCGATCTGGAAGAGGGCACACGTTTTACCGCACAGTTGATCGACTGCGAGCCGGGGCAGGTGCGTTTTGATATGCCGGTGGAGATGTTGATTCAGGAAGACCCTGACGGTTTCCGGATTCCGGTGTTCCGGCCTGTGGGGGAAAGCCGGTGAACGGCGTATTGAAAGATAAAGCCGCCATTGCAGGCATCGGCCTGACGCCTTTTAGCAAGGCCTCAGGGGTGTCAGAGCTATCGCTGGCGGCGCAATGCATCAAAGCCGCCTGTGCCGATGCCGGGCTCGATCCGGCGAAGGTCGATGGCCTTGTCAGCTACACGCTTGATTCAACCGATGAAATAGAAGTCGCCCGCGCGGTTGGTACCGGTGATTTAAAGCTATTCAGCAAGATCAACTATGGTGGTGGCGCGGCGGTCGGCACAATTTTGCAGGCGACCATGGCGGTGGCGACCGGTGTTGCCGATTATGTGGTTTGCTACCGCGCGATGAATGGTCGTTCCGGTAAGCGCATGGGGCAGGGCGTGTCCGGCGACATTATCTCCAGCGATATTCTGCATTGGTCCTGGTATATGCCCTACGGCATGTTGATACCGGGTTCCTGGGTGGCAATGATCGCGCACAAATATATGCACAACTATGGTGTGACCGCCGAAGACCTCGGCCGCGTCGCCATCTCGCAGCGCAATCATGCGCTCACCAACGAGCGCGCATTTTTCTATGGCAAGCCGTTGACCATGGACGACTATCTGGCAGCGAAGATGATCGCTGAGCCGTTGCGGCTTTACGATTTTTGTCAGGAAACCGACGGCGGCGTGGCGATTCTGGTGACCAGCCCCGAGCGCGCCCGTGACCTCAAGCAAAAGCCGGTGCTCATCAAAGGTGTTGCGCAGGCGTCTACCCGGGGTCAGGAGCAGATGACCAGCTTCTACCGCGATGCGCTCGATTCTCTGCCGGAGATGGAGCTGGCGGCGCGGCTGGTCTATGAGCAGAGTGGCCTCGGTCCCGGCGATATCAGCGCGGCGTGCCTGTACGATGCGTTTACACCGGAAGTTATTATGCAGCTGGAAAGCTTCGGTTTTTGTGGCCGCGGCGAGGCCAAAGATATGGTGCGGGACGGCGCCTTGGATATCGACGGTCGCCTGCCGAACAACACCCACGGCGGTTTGTTATCCGAAGGCTATATTCACGGTATGAACAATATCGCAGAGGGTGTGCGACTGGTGCGCGGTATGTCTTCGCATCAACCCGCGGATGTGGAGCATGTACTGATTAGCAGCGGTGTCGGTGTGCCCACCGGCGCGATGATTGTCGGGCCGGATTAAGCGAGGCCTAAATCCCAGGCCTCGTTGATACCGAAGCGTTTGCCGGCATTGAAGCCGCCATCGACAAAAATCTCAGAACCGCTGACAAAAGAAGCTTCATCCGAAGCCAGAAACAAGGCCGCGTTCGCGACCTCCGCCGGCGTGCCCATGCGCTCGATCATATGCGCCTTGCAGATATTGTTGCGTAAACTGGCGTCTTCAATCGCATCGGTCATCGGGGATTCGATAAAACCCGGGCAGATTGAATTGGCGCGGATGCCGATGCGCCCATAGTCTACCGCGATGTTCTTGGTCAGCAGAATCACCCCGGCTTTGGAGGCGTTGTAGGCGCCCATCACTTCACTGGCAGTCACCCCTTCAACACTCGCCAGGTTGATAATGCTACCGCTGCGCTGCGCCAGCATCACCTTCAGGGTTTCGCGGCAGGCTAAAAATGTGCCTTTAAGGTTGATGTCCAGCACCCGGTCAAACTCTTCGGTTTCGAGCAGATGCAACGGCATGCCGGAGCCGACGCCGGCCGAATTCACCAAAATGTCGATCCGCTTGTGCTGCTTCGCGACGTCGTTAACCGCAGCAGCAATTGCATGCTCGTCGCTAATGTCGCCGCGGATCATGCGGCAGGCAGATTGTGTGCGACAGGCCTGCTGCCAGTCGTCATTGCCGTCTGTAGTGAGGTCAAAGCCGACCACAGTGCAGCCCTCCGCCGCGAAGCGCAGGGCGCAGGCAGCACCGATGCCGGAGCCGGCGCCGGTGATCAGCGCGATTTTTCCGTCGAGCCGTGGCATAGCTGGGTGCCTCTTAGTGGTATATTTTCGTTACTATATATATCATCGATCGAATAAACAATTAGTCTATATAATGCCATTTAGTATAAGTTATTTACCTAATTAA